>JBJOOI010000081.1:0-6826 GCA_046051375.1 Bacteroidota bacterium
TCAGTTTTGACTTTGTCTGTGCCCCTGATCTTAATGCCCAACTGCAAATTATCCTTACGCATTCGGCTCTGATCTCGAAATCCATCAGATTGAAAATGGCCCTGCAAGGCATTGATGGAGTAAGCCCCTTGTTTCAATTGGTACTGTACCGTTTCATTAAAGGTTCCATACCTCCCACCAGATGACTTGATGTTGAGCATGCTGGTATCTTGCTGGGATTCGCCAGAAAGACTGGCACCAGAGAGCAGCAAAGCACCTCCGGTTCCTGCTCCGTATATGCTGCCTGCCGGGCCTTTGATAACCTCAGCCCCTCCAATGCTGTTCACATCGAGCAGGTTGAGGTATGCATTGCCCCCTGCATCAGTAAGCATGATATCGTCCATATAGACTTTTATGTTACGAACCCCAAATGGAGACCTGAGTAAACTGCCACGGATCGATAATCTGTAGCTCCCCGGCGACCGCTCCTCCAACCTCACACCTGCCAAAGCATTGAATGCCGGCAACATACTGTATGACGAAAATTGCTGCAATTCAGCCCTGCTGATGGTTGAAATGGATGCTGGCACCTCTATGCGCTTTGCATTTGACTCATAGCCCCTGACCACAATGGATGCCAAAGAAGCAGCAGAGTCTTTTTGCTCCTGCCCAAGGGCCTGAAAAGCCAGAAGAATGAATGCAAAAAAGCTGATGCGGATTTTCATCATTGTTCAATTGAAATGGTCAAAAAAAAACCCGGTATAACCGGGTTCTTCTATACAGATAATCTGCTTATTTGTTCATGTACATCACTTCCTTCACCAGCTTCACCGTGCGGCTGACATCTGGGAGATAGGCAGCTACAAGATTGGGCGCATAGTGCATGGGGGCATCAGCTGCTGTGATCCTCCTGATAGGAGCATCAAGATAGTCGAACCCTTCTTTTTGAATCCTGTAAGTAATCTCTGAGGATATGGATGCAAAAGGCCACTGCTCTTCTACTATGACAAGCCTATTGGTCTTTTTGACGCTTTCAAGAATGGTATACCAATCCAGCGGCCTGATGGTTCTGAGGTCAATAACTTCTGCACTGATGCCTTCTTTTTCCAGCTCTTCTGCAGCACCAAGGGCAACTTTCATCATTTTATTGAACGACACGATGGTTACATCCCTTCCTGGTCTTTTGATGTCGGCCTTTCCAATAGGAATCAGGTACTCTTCTTCAGGTACTTCTCCCTTGTCGCCATACATGACTTCGCTTTCCATGAAAACCACCGGATCATCATCGCGAATGGCACTTTTGAGAAGACCTTTCGCATCATATGGGTTGGAAACTGAAATCACCTTGAGTCCTGGAATGTTGGCATATAGGCTCTCAAATGCAGTAGAGTGCTGTGCACCCAACTGACCTGCAGAACCATTGGCTCCCCTGAAAACGATAGGGCAACCTACTTGCCCACCACTCATGGCCAGCATTTTGGAAGCCGTGTTCAAAATCTGGTCCAGCGGCAATACTGCAAAGTTCCAGGTCATGTACTCAACAATTGGTCTTAAGCCATTTTGTGCGGCACCTACGGCAATGGCAGTGAAACCAAGCTCTGCAATGGGTGTGTCAATGATCCTTTTGGGACCAAATTCGTCGAGCATACCCTGGCTTACCTTATAGGCACCATTGTATTCAGCAACTTCCTCTCCCATGAGAAAAACCCTTTCGTCTCTTCTCATTTCTTCCTGCATCGCCTCTCTGAGGGCTTCGCGAAAAGCAATAATCCTTCCCATAACTACTGTTTAAAAGTGTTGCAAAAGTATTGCATGAAGGGGATTCCAACAAATGTTGTTTAGTCTATCCCAAGACTTCCCTGAAAAGATAAACCCCGCTTTTGCGGGGTTTATCTTTTCAGGCGTTGATTCTGTGGTAATTCGGTTTCATAGTCAGGCGCCTTGGCTATAACGTAGGATTGGATTTTGACTTTTTTTAGGTATTGGATTGGGATCTAATTTCTGAATATTGGATTTTGGTTATATCTTGATTTAGGTTGGACTTTGTCAAGTTTTCGATTTGCTTGTGGCGCCTCATTTCATTGACAACTTGAAAATAAGATAGCCTTGCAACATTTTAAATCATTTGGAATAGGAAGTTGAAAGATTACGTGTTTATACTGAAATCCACTCAAGTATCATACGTAATATGAAATCCCTACCAATTTAGCAGACTTTATACGCTTGAAAGATTGATCGCATAAAATCCATTTCCGTCTATTTTTTATACAAAATTGCCATGGAGAATGGATTGACGCGAATCTGATTTGAAACAGTCGCTCCCGTTTTCAACACGCGGTTGTTGTTTGAAAAAACGTTCCATGAAGCCCCTGTTATTGATTGGTCTATTGCATTTGAGGAACCATTTAAAATGACCTGAATCGACTTCCATTCATCACCCAGCTTGGCGCCATCAATAGTGTAAGTGACTACACCAGTTCTGGCGTTTTCATCAAATTTGATGAAAGCAGCGATCTCACTGGCTTTTGTCATTCTGAATGCCGGATGTTTCTTGCGCATGGCAATCAAATTTTTCACATACTCAAACACATCTTTGTGTTTGCTTTTCAGGTTCCAATCAATCGTATTGATGGAATCGCCTGCATTGAAAGAATTCTCAACTCCCTTCTTGGAACGAAGAAATTCAGTTCCTGCATGAAGAAATGATATGCCCTGTGAGGTCAACACTATAGACAATGATAATTTGTGCATCTCCTTTCTGAGCAAGGCATTGTCCTTTTTATTTGATATGGCCAGCTTATCCCTCAACACATGGTTGTCATGGCACTCGCAATAACTGACAACCTGTGAAGGTTCATTGGCATAAGGTCCTTTTGAATAATTCACTTTTGAATAATCAACCTGTGAATGCCTGCAGGCGGCCGTTACCCCAAACTTGATGCTTTCTTCCATTCCCTTTTTTCCTGAGGCAAAACCCTTGTCCTCATGTTCAAAAACACTTCCTTTGATGCCATCCCTGAGGTCGTCACTGAAAACAGCAATCCTGTCCAGCTGGTAGGCATTTTTTTTCAAGGCCCTGAGGGAATCTGGAATGGGTGAGCTTCCGGCAGTCCATCCTTCTCCGTACAAAAGGATATCGGGTTTTATCTTGTGCAAGGATGCTGAAATCTGGTTCATTGTTTCGATGTCATGGATGCCCATGAGGTCGAACCTGAATCCATCAATATGAAACTCTTTTACCCAGTATTCCAGTGATTCTAGCATGAACTTTCTCATCATCGGGCGCTCACTGGCCGTTTCATTTCCGCAGGCAGATGCATTCGAAAATGATCCATCTTCTTTCTGACGGTAATAGTATCCAGGTACCAGTTGATTGAAATAAGAATTCTCTGTCAGCATGGTGTGATTGTAGACCACATCCATGACGACGCGCAGGCCTTTATTGTGCATGGCCTGCACCATTTGCTTGAATTCCTTTATCCGTGTTTTGCCATCGGCCGGGTTGGTTGAATAAGAGCCTTCAGGCGTATTGTAATTGAGCGGATCATAGCCCCAGTTGTATTGAGCGCTGTCGGGCCTGGATTCATTCACACTGAAAAAATCATACGATGGTAGCAAGTGGATATGGGTAACGCCCAATTCCTTCAAATGGTCCAGGCCGGTTTTTACACCAGAGGGATGAACGGTACCTGATTCTGCGAGTCCAAGAAACTTACCCTTAGCCTTGATACCGGATGCGGGGTCAATGCTGGCATCCCTCACATGCAATTCATAAATGACAGCATCGACTGGCAATCCGCCAATACCAGGCTTTAATCCTTTTCTGCTGCTGAAAACCGGCGATTTATCTTTGGCCCAGTCAAGAGGGTTGGTTTCATTCATGTCAACCACGACGGCACGTTTACCATTGGTACCAACAGCCTTGGCATAGGGATCTGGGACTTCATGCAACCAACGGCCCTTTGTAAATATCCTGAAAGCATAATAGCTTCCTTTTTTGTTTCCCAAAACGGTTTTGACCCAAGTGCCATTTTCAGCCTTTTCCATGGGCAAACTTTCCCGCTGATCATTGCCAAGGGATGAGGAATAAAAAACCAGTTCAACTTTTTCTGCAGTAGGGCTCCAGATGCGAAAGCTGGAGGAAGAAGCTGAATACCTCAGCCCCAGATCATTTCCTGCATAAACCGGATAATGTTCTGTGCTAAAAAACTGACTGAATCCAAACATTCCCTGAACCATCAGCAAAAAAATGAGGATTGATTTTCTCAATGCATTCATGAATTAAAGTATTAGGATCAATGTGTTTCCGGGGCAAGTGACCAATGTTCGGGAGATCGCCAAAGGCCTGACAACAAGAGTTCGCGCATGAAGAAAAACTCCTTGGGAAGCCTGTCGTACATCCTTGAAAAAAGCTCCTCATGTGCCAGCACTTCTGTTTTCCAGGCCTCCCTGTCCACATCCATCACAGCATCATATTGCTCAGGCGAATAAGAAAGGTTTCCCCAATCGATATCTTCATATTTGGGAACCCAGCCAATGGGGCTTTCGATGGATACCACTTCTCCGTAAACCCTCTCCACTACCCATTTCAGCATGCGCATGTTTTCACCAAACCCAGGCCAGGTAAAGTTTCCATCCTTGTCCTTCCTGAACCAGTTCACACCAAATATCCGGGGTGGGTTGGGAATATTGCGACCCAGCTGCAGCCAATGGTTGAAATAATCTGCCATGTGGTAGCCACAGAATGGAAGCATGGCAAATGGATCCCTTCTTACCTTTCCAAGTTCACCAAATGCTGCAGCAGTGGTTTCTGAACCCATGGTTGCCGCGAGGTAAACACCGAAGTTCCAGTTGAATGCCTGATAAAGCAAGGGTATTGTCGTACTTCTTCGACCTCCAAAAATAAAAGCACTGATGGGAACGCCAGCAGGATTTTCCCATTCAGCATCGATGCTGGGGCATTGGTGTGCAGGCGCAGTAAACCTGGCATTAGCATGGGCAACTGGTTTTCCTGAAGCAGGATCATGCAATGCCCCCCTCCAGTTATAAATGACTTTGGGTACTTCTTTGGTCAGGCCTTCCCACCAGACATCCCCTTCGGGGGTAACACCAACATTGGTGAAAATACTGTTGCTGGACAAGGCTTTGATGGCATTGGGATTGGTCTTGGCATTGGTACCGGGCGCTACACCAAAATATCCATATTCAGGATTGATGGCATACAATTTTCCATCTTTGCCGGGCTTGATCCATGCGATATCGTCACCAACTGTGGTAACTTTCCAGCCCTTCATGTCGTCGGGCGGAATCAGCATCGCAAAATTTGTCTTTCCACAGGCACTTGGAAATGCTGCTCCTAAATAGGTTTTTCTTCCTTTGGGATCTTCAACACCAAGTATCAACATGTGTTCTGCCAACCATCCCTCTTCCTTGGCCATCACCGAAGCTATCCGCAGGGCAAAACATTTCTTTCCCAAAAGTGCGTTCCCGCCATATCCAGAACCATAGGATGCAATCGCCCTGTCTTCAGGATAATGCACAATGTATTTTGTAGTAGGGTTGCAGGGCCATGGAACGTCTTGCTGACCGGGCTCCAGGGGTGCACCCAACGAATGAAGGCATTTGATGTATTCACCATCTGTACCCAGTAATTCAAGCACCTTGTCTCCCACCCTTGTCATGATGTGCATGTTCACCACAACATAGGCTGAGTCTGTAATTTCAACACCTATTTTTGAAAGCGGCGAGCCCAAAGGCCCCATGCAAAAAGGAATCACATACATGGTCCGGCCCTTCATCGAGCCTGAAAAAACCCCTTTCATCTTCAACTTCATTTCTTTGGGGTCTACCCAATTGTTGGTAGGTCCTGCATCTTCTTTCCTCCTGCTGCAAATAAAGGTTTTGTCCTCCACCCTGGCCACATCACTGGGATCTGAATTACAGGCAAAGCTGTTGGGCCAACGTTCCTCGTTCAGCTTTGTAAAGGTTTTGCTGTCTACCAACAATTGGCACAATTCATCATATTCTGCTTTGGAACCGTTGCACCAGCGGATGTCTTTGGGAGTACACACTGCTGCCATTTCATGGACAAACTGAATGAGCTCATTATGCTGTAAAAATGCAGGCTGATTTGTTGACATGGTGTTTAATTTAAGATGGGCAAAGTTAGTCATTTCCCGATGACAGAGGGATGAGGAGGATATGCAATCAGAGAAATGGATTAATCCGTAAAAATCATTAACTTTCAAGCTGAAACGACGCTTGTACAATGATGATACCAACACATTTGAAAAAAGCCACGAAACAAAAGTTTTTGGTGGCAACTGCTGGCCTGATCCTGATCGGTCTGACATTTTATTTCATGACTTCCGGTAAGGAGGAAGAAGGTGGTGTACCAGATGTGGTAGATTTCAATTTCCATGTCAGGCCTATCCTCTCTGACCGTTGTTTCAAATGCCATGGCCCGGATGCCAATAAAAGACAGGCCAATCTTCGTTTGGACACAGAAGAAGGCGCCTATGCTGCGCTGAAAGAAGATCCGTCAAAACACGTTATTGTACCCGGAGACCCGATGCAATCGGCATTGTATGCCAGGTTGATAACCAGTGATACGGCAGAAGTCATGCCTCCCCCTTCCTCCAATCTCAGCCTTACCAAAAATGAAATTGAAATCATCAAAAAATGGATCGCCCAGGGAGCCAAATACAAAAAACACTGGTCATTCATCGCACCTGTCAGGCCCAAGGTTCCCGAGGCTGATGAAGACCTCAACCCAAGAAATCCCATCGACCATTTCATTTTTACCACTTTAGACAAAGTGGGTTTGGCGCCCAACGCTGAAGCCTCC
>JBJOOI010000082.1:0-6730 GCA_046051375.1 Bacteroidota bacterium
TGGTCAATGTGATTGCAGATGTATTGAAAGTGATGCTGGCCGCAAAGGTTCGCCATAGCCTTACACCACACAACATCAATATCATCAATAAAATATCAGGAACCATCCTCATCATTTTTGGACTGGGCATCGTTTATGGCATTCGGTTTTTAAACAAATGAAATGAACATATTCAAACAAATCCTCTTAATGCTTCTCTGCTTCTGCCTTAGCGGCGAAATGATTGCCCAGGGGTCGGATATGATTGTGCTGAAAAAAGGACCTGAAAAAACACTCAAGACCTATGTGTCTGGAACGCAAATACATTTTGTGACCATTGCAGGCACAGAGGTACATGGGCAGATTCGCATGATAAAAAAAGATAGTTTGTTCATCAACATTTATGATGAGCGTGCTGCCTATACGATGTGGGGCACTTCTTTCTGGGATACAGTCTCTGTAGGCCTTTCAAGGTACCATATCAAGGAAGTCCGGGAGATTTTTAAGCCCCGCGAACAATTCAGTTTCATCAAAAATGGATTGATCTTTATGATGGGAGGAACGGCCTATGCCATCCTTCACAGTGTCAATGCGCTTTACCTGAAACAACCCATCATCGCATCAACCATGTTGATCTCCGGCGGCGTTGCAATGACAGGATTGGTGCTGAACAGGGTCCACAAGAGAACTGTAAGACTGGGGAACAAGTATTATCTTCAGTACATTCCTGTCACCAAATAATATACCGTGCTGCGCATCCTCAAAAAAATATTCCTCATCATTCTCTTTTCTCATCTTGCCTATATCGTGCTGATAAGATTTGTTGATCCACCCATCACCATTACACAGATCACGAGCATCATTGAAGGGGATGGATTCAACAGGAAGCATGTCTCCTTGAATGAAATGTCAAAGGCTTCAAAACTGGCTGTGATTGCTTCAGAAGACCAGTTGTTTCCGGACCACAACGGGTTTGACATCAAAGGCATTGAAAGGGCGCTTGCCTTCAATAAAAAAAAGAAAGGTAAAAAAATCAGGGGTGCCTCTACCATCAGCCAGCAAGTGGCCAAAAATGTATTTCTCTGGCAGGGCCGGAGCTGGTTCAGGAAAGGACTGGAGGTTTATTTTACGTTCATGATTGAGCTTGTATGGAGCAAGGAAAGAATATTGGAAGTATACCTGAATGAGGCTGAAATGGGCAAAGGCATTTTTGGCATTGAAGCGGCAGCAAAAAAATATTTCAAAAAGCCTGCCTCAAGGTTAACAAGAACAGAAGCAGCCATGATTGCTGCATCGCTGCCCAATCCTGTTAGGTATACAGTAAAGCCAGCATCCACCTATGTTTCAAGAAAATATCCCTGGGTATTGCGCCAAATGAACAACCTCGATGGTGATCCGGATATCCTGAAAATCATTCGCTGAGACTGTTGATGCATGGAGCTTATTTGCTCTCGGAATGGGTCAGGCTGTAAGTCCTGCTGTTGATGGTAGGCTCTGAAAAACTTCCTTTCAAACCCCATCGGATCGTGTATTTCTTTTCTTCCAATGGCGGTAATTTCATGCGAAAAATGAGCGTGTATTCACTATCATGACCAATGGTATGACCAGTTGGAATGAGCATGGGGTCTTGCTTTCCGGACCGGTAAATGATCAGGATGATCTCAGGATGTTTTGCCCTTGCCCTTTCCATTACCTGCCTGTTGTCGTATCCCGGTTTCAGGTCCACCTGGACAAATCCCTTATCATCGATTTGTAAGTTTCCTCCCGTCAAATCAACTGCTCCAAAAGAGACAAAAGCATCTGTTGTTTCTGAAACCAGCTGCATTCTCGGAGTTTTCACGGTATCCTTCAAGGCTGCGGCGCCCATCGATCCAAATACCATTACCCTCCGTCCCTGAAGTTGTTCTTCCATGGGCCAGAAATTATAATTGCTCCTGCGGTAGCTGTAGGTATTGAGGGAATAAGAAGTATCCCCGGCATAAAACCAGTATTTTGATGCACGCTGGTAAGAATTGGTGAACACCACGGGCAAGCCATTGGCCTTTTCCTTTATCAGAGCAGCCCACTCCCTGTTCTTGTGAAATTCATCCTTGGGCATGAATTTCAATGCCTGGATGTCAAGTATCATGTACACACGAACAAGCAGGACCAATCCTACGGAATAAGGAAGCAAGCGATAAATCCATCGGGCCTTGTTTTTGTTTTGACTGAGGTACCGGTAAGACAAAACCACCAATGGTGCCATCAGCAGGATGGTCCAATTGGCTTCCGTCCGGCTCCTGAATGAAGAAAGAAAAAACAAGGTATAGGTGCCAATCAGCGACCAATACATGGCCTTCTCGGTTGCATTGGAATACCTGTTTTTCAGGGCCGCCCAAATGATCAGCCATCCCACAAAGGGACCGGTAATAAGCAGTTGACCCAATACATAATCTGCTGTAAATGAAAACTTGTATGGGGGCGATAAGCGTTCAAAAAGATGGTAGTTGATGGACGGAAGACCGTGCAGGATTTGCCATATAACATGGGGCATGAAAAGCCCCACAGAAAGCAGGATGACCAGCAAGGTTTTCCATCTTGTCAGGATGGATGGATTGGAAAGGATGGTAAAAAAAATGATCAGGATGCCATGGTATTTGCTGTAGAGCAACAATGCGATAACAATTGCAAGGGCGATGGCACTGACAAAATCATTCTTCTCATCATAGCGTTGGTAACAAATGAAGAACAATGCAGTAAAAAACAGCAAGGGAATGTCTGGGACTGCAATGATGCCACCGATTTGCAGCACGGCCATGTTAAGCACAATGGCAAAGAAAAGCCTGATGTCTTTGGGTTGGGCGAGGTATTCAATCAGTGCGATTGTGGCAGTACCCATCAAGACAATGAAAAACCTCAAACCCAATTCTCCAGGCAAGATGGCTGCCCCCAATTTGATCAGCACTGCAATCATGGGCGGATGGTCAAAATAACCCCAGTCGAGGAACCGGGAATAGACCCAATAATAGGCCTCATCATCAAACAATTCAGTTCCTGCAGCCTGCACCAATGAAACCAGGAACCAGGCAGCGTAAAAACCCAAACGAAGTTGTCTGGTAGATCTCGAATCTGTGTTGGATGATTGTAATGCTGGATTCATCATTGTGATGCAAGTTAAGGATTAACAAATCTTCATTACTACCGCAGCAAACTACTTACCCAATCAATGGCTGATTGGCTTCTGCCAGGATCTTGCCCGGCAACCTCATACCAGGGAAGGGACTGGTTGATAAGGATGTCCTTATAATGATGGTACAATTTATCGCGGGTTTCCAGGTCAGGATACTCCCTCAACTCATCTTTGACCCAAGGCAGGTCTGGCTTGCAGAGCAGATAACCGTCATATTTTCTCTTCACAATCTCTTTCAGGATGAAGGGGTGGCAATTGCCAAATACAAATTCACACCATACTTTCATGACTTGCATGTCGGTGTCGAGGAACAGTACCGGCAGGCCTTGGGCTCCTCTTTCCTTGTGCAATGCAATGGCTTCTTCCGTTGCAAGATCTTCGAGCTTTAACTGCCCCTCTGCAATGGTAAGCAGGTCTTCAAAAGTATAATCAGTGCCATGCTCCAGCAAGTACTGCCTGGCATATTCCTTGCACCAGATGGTTGAAAAATGCCCTGCCAATGCAGCACACAGAGTACTCTTCCCCGTTGATTCAGGGCCGATGGCTACAATTTTGATGACCTGCTTAGGATCTTGAATACTCATTTGCTTTTTTTCTCCATTCCTGCAATCCCATGATGGCCAGCACAAGCAGGATGGCATAATAAACGGCCGTGAAGGTATAGCCTTTTGAATAATACAGGGGGATGGAACAAATATTGGTGATGATCCACCAGATCCAGCTTTCGACTTTTTTCCTTGTCATGAGCCACATGCCCGTAAAAGCCGATGCTGATGCCAATGCATCTGCCCAGGGAATAGCACCAGGCGCAAATGCTTTTTGTATGTAGGTCAGGGAAAAGAAAATGGCCAGATAAATGCTAACAAAAAAAGCCAAATGTTGCCCCCACTCTTTTCGGGTGGCAAATTGAATCTGCACCACAAGTTGCTCTTCATTGTTGCGCCTCAGCCAATTGTACCAGCCATAGATACTCATGATGGTATAATAGAGATTGACGGAAGCCTCACCAAAAAGGTCACCTTTGAAACTGAGGTAAACATAAAGGATGGTGCCGATCAACCCTGTTGGGTAAACCCAGATGCTTTCTTTTCTTGAAAACCAAACGGAAATAATGCCTGAGAAAATGGCGGTTAGTTCAAGGAAATCCATTGAGGTTGAAGGCCTTTTAAATTACTCTGCTTCGGCCACCACTTCCACTACTTCCGGAATCATGCGTTTCATCATTCCTTCGATACCAGATTTGAGGGTGATCATGGAAGAAGGACATCCACTGCAGGAGCCCTGGAGCATGAGGGTTACAATGCCATCTTCAAACTTCTTGAACTGGATGGCGCCACCGTCCATTTCCACAGCGGGTTTGACATAATTTTCCAGCAATTCCTTGATGCGTTTTACAACATCCCCATCTTCTGAGAGGACGATGTTTCCGTCGGTTGACTGTGTTGCTGGCAACTCATCTTCATTGACAATCGCTTTACCGTCTTCAAGGTAATCCTTGAGGAATTGACGGATGGATGGTTTTACATCGTCCCAATCTGTTTCGGCCGTTTTTGTCAGCGTGACAAAATTACTGGCAATGAATACCCCTTTTACAAAGGGGAAACTGAATAGTTCCAGTGCCAAAGGAGAAGGCTTTGCCTTTTCAATGTCTTGAAAATCAACACTCTTTCCAGGGTAAAGAAGCTTGTTGGCCACAAACTTCATGGTCTCTGGATTGGGTGTCATCTCTGTATAAATGCTTACGGTGATATTTCCTGTTTTGATCATAATCTTCAATTAACAGTCAAATTTACGAGAAGTTATTGTTTTAAATGGCGAAATACGGAAAATCCAATCACTTCTTCCGAATGATTTTCTCTACAAGTTCCATATGGGCCGGATGGATAAAATACTCGAAACTGCGTTTGTCAAACTCTGAGCGCTGCTTGTCGATCACAGGTTTTTTGTCGCGGGTGACAATGTTCAGTTTCTGGTTGATGGAGCCTATCAAATCGCTTCGCATGCGTTTTTGGATTTCTACCGATCGGTGCTGAACCCCTACCACCTTGTTGATCTCATCAATAGAAGTAAGCCTTTCCTCAGCAGAGTGGTTGAACAGGAACTCAAGCAATGATCGCTCCCGCTCCTCGAGCAATTCGAGGATGCGGGTGGATCGAAAAGATGTTGGGTGTTTTTCCGATTCAGGTGCTGCAACGGCTTTACGCGTATCGTCAGGTGCAGGCAAGGGGTCAACTGCTGGGATGTTTAGTTTTTCAACTGGAGGAGTAAGCTGTGTTTTTTTGGCCTTATAGAGCAAAAGGCCCAGAAAAGAGCTTAAAAAACCAAGGATGACCAACAAAAAAGATTCTGCTTCAATATCGTCCAGTAATCCTGGAGGTTCCAATGGTGTATAAATGGGAATACCAGTATCAATGAGATCAGCCCGCGAGATGATCACTGAATCATATGGATCAAATTGACTTCCCATGTACAAAACAGAATCAATGGCAAAACTTGCTATGGCAGGAGAGGAATATCTGTTGGCTGAGACAATGCCTAAAATTTTCGATTTTATTCGCTTGGAAAAGGTGAAATAGCGGTTATTGGCAAGATCCATAACCCCAAAATTATCAACAAGCAGGCCCCACGGCAGGGTTGCCGCTACGATATAAGCACTATCCCGCATCTTCCCCACCTTGGTCCAATCGCCGGTTTTGATATTTAATTGGTAAAGCCCTTCTTTGATCTTCTCGGCATTACTGCTTTTCAGGAACTCATGTGATGGTCTTGACATCGCATTTACCGACAATGTTTTTGAAGCGGTATCAAGCATAAAAAATCCATCCGCCAATTTTGTCCAATAAATATTTTCAGACAACATGGTAGCATCCCACTGCTTGCTATAAAAATTGAAGTTCCTCAGCGTTCCGTTTACATTCCAGAACCCATTTCCACCAAATGAGTAGAAAACGGAATCCATGCTAAATGCAATACTGCGGAAATTGTACCCAGTGTAATAAGTGGAGTCAATCCGCTGCCAGCGATACTTCCTTTGGGAAGTATCCATTTTGTATATCCTACCCGTACCCTGTGGTATAACATAAAGCCCAGAAGGATCTTTGATCAGGTTATATCCTACAGTTGTAAAATTTTCCGGAAGATCTGAGAGGTCAACAATTGACTGGTTGTTCTGGGAATAAACAAGAACAGTACCGTTATAAGAAGACAGTTTTTTTAATATTGGCGGTATTCCCTGCCCCTGGGAAAATGGTCCGTAACCAAAAATAAAAAGCAATAAAAAAGGGGAGAACTTCAACATTGACAAGCAATATCAATCACTACTGCTTGAACCAAAGGTGAAAAACACGTAAAAAAAGGGTTTTTTAACCAATTAAGATAATCACTAATGTATAATTAATTGATATACAATTACTATAATGGTTACACAATAAAAATATTTCTTCACCTACTTTTTACCCTTTCAGCACTTTAAGGAGCTTTTCCTCTACCATTTCAGGTGTAATTTGATTCATGCAGGCATGATCGCCACGCCAACAACTGGTGTTTCCGAAGACAGAACAGGGGCGACATCCAAGATTAACC
>JBJOOI010000083.1:0-10494 GCA_046051375.1 Bacteroidota bacterium
CTGCACAAGAAATACAAAAGCAAGCGCATTGTGGTGAGCACTTATCAGAGTGTTACCGGCACTGGCGTGAAAGCTGTTACACAATTGATGAATGAAAGAAATGGCATTGAAGGGGAGATGGCATACAAGTACCCCATCGATCTCAATGTTATTCCTCAGATTGATGTTTTCCTTGACAATGGGTATACCAAGGAAGAAATGAAGATGGTACTGGAAACAAAAAAGATCATGCGTGACGATAGCATCCGCGTAACCTCAACAACGGTAAGGATTCCTGTCATGGGTGGACACAGTGAGAGCGTGAACATTGAGTTTGAAGAGGAGTTTGAGCTGGATGAGGTGAAGCGTATTTTGGCAGATTCACCAGGCATCATTGTTGTGGATGATCCTGCAACCCAGCAATATCCCATGCCCATGGATGCACACGAAAAAGATGAGGTTTTTGTTGGAAGGATTCGCCGCGATGAAACCCAGCCCAAGACCCTCAACATGTGGATCGTGAGCGACAACCTCCGCAAGGGAGCTGCCACCAACGCAGTGCAGATTGCAGAATATCTGTTGGCTAGTGAATTAATTTGATGAAGCCGTCTTCATCCAGGATCTGGATGGAGGCGATCTTCTTTGCTTTTTCCAGCTTGGATCCTGCATCTTCTCCAACGATCAGGTAATCAAGTTTTGAGCTTACACCGGAAAGTATTTTTCCACCGTTGGCTTCTACAAGGGCTTCCGCTTCAGAACGCTTCATTTTATACAATGTGCCGGTGAAGAGGAAGCTCTTTCCTTTGAGGTTGCCATCAACAGGATGTTGTTTGATGCTGTTCAACTGCAAGCCTTCTGCTTCCAATCTTTTCAACATGTCAATGTTGGCTGGATTGCTGAAATACTGGTGGATGCTCTCTGCGACTTTTACGCCCACATCCTCTATTTTTTGCAGGTCTTCTTTTCCCATTGTACCCAGGTCAAGCAGATGGGATACGGACTGGGCAAGCGTTTTGGCCGTTGTTTCACCAACAAAGCGAATACCCAATGCATTGATCAACCTGTACAGCGGTTGCGTTTTAGATTTTTCAATGGCTTCGCTGATGTTGGTAACGGATTTTGCACCGAAGCCTTCCATTTTTCTCAGTTCATCCAGCGGCAGATTGTAAATGGATGGAATGTCTTTCAACCAGCCCATCTCATGGAATTTTCTGATGATGGCGTCGCCCAATCCCCTGATGTCCATGGCATCTTTGCTGGTGAAATGAATCATCCTTTCCACCACCTGTGCATCGCAGGTCTCGTTGGGGCATCTCCAAACGGCTTCCTCTTCTGTTTTGACCAGCGCAGCATTGCAGACTGGGCAAGCAGCAGGAAATACAATCTCCGTTTCACTGCCATCCCTGAGTTCAGGGAATGATTTTACAATGTAGGGGATGACATCACCAGCGCGTTCCACCAGCAGGGTATCACCAATGCGGATGTCTTTTTCACGGATGAAATCCTGGTTGTGCAATGAGATCGATGCAACGGTAACACCTCCAATCGGAACAGGCTGTATCTTGGCAACAGGCGTTACACTGCCCGTTCTGCCCACCTGGTATTCCACCTGCAAAAGCTTGCTGGTAGACTGCCTTGCCTTGAATTTAAAGGCGATGGCCCACCTGGGATGATGGGTGGTCATGCCCAGTTTTTCCTGCAGTGCCAGCTCATTTACCTTGATGACGAGGCCATCTATTTCGTAGGGCAAATCATCCCTTTTTTCTTCAAACTCCTTGCAGAAATCGATCACGCCCTGGATGCCATGAAATACTTTTTTTTCATGAACAGGGCTCCTGAAACCCAGGTCCCACAGCATTTCAAGGCTCTTCGCGTGGGAAGGGATTTCCTTGTGTTCCGGTGTAAAATTCAGGTAGGCAATATGGTAAATAAAGGCCTCGAGGTTTCTTTTGCCCACCAGCCTTGCGTCTTTCAATCTTAGTGATCCCGAAGCAGCATTGCGTGGGTTGGCCAGGGGTGGTAGGTTCTGTTCCAACAGTTGCTCATTGAATTGTTGGAAACTGTTTTTGTTCATCAATACTTCACCACGGATCTCTGCCTGCTGGATGCCGTATCTGGAAAAGGCTGCAGAAAGGGGTATCGATTTGATCTGTTTGAGGTTCAGCGTGATGTCTTCCCCCTCAACGCCATCGCCCCTTGTGGCACCACGCGCGAAAAGGTCGTTCTCGTAAACAAGCGAAATGCTGGCACCATCAAACTTGGGTTCAACACAGTAGTCAAGCCGCTCCAACCCTGAAAGTTCCCTTGCCTTGCGGTCCCACTCCAACAAATCTGCAGCATCGTATGAATTTTCCAAAGAGAGCATGGGCACCAGGTGCTGGACAGTCTTGAATTGTTTGGTGATACCGGGCCCAACACGCTGAGTGGGCGAGTCTGTGGTAATCAGCGCTGGGTGGGCTGCCTCGGTCCTTTCAAGGGCCTTGTAGAGCAGGTCAAACTCCGCGTCAGAGATCAACGGATCATTCATCACATAATAGCGGTTCTCATGAAAACGGATGACATCCCTAAGCAGGCCAATGTTTTCAGTCAAATAAGCCTGATCTGTTGCATGTGCTTCAAGCTCCTTGCTTTTGTCTTGGAAAAACCGGGTATGTTCGTTGTTGCTTGTCATTGGATGGGCTAAGTTAAAATGAATCTCAGCTGAAATAACTTTTTTTGTTGTTGATGATAGAAATTATTTTTGTCATCCAACCCAGCACAACAACCCAACATGAAAGAGGCAAAAAAGCCCAATATCAATACCACTCCTATCCAACTGATGCCTGCCTTCCAGTTTGCATTGTCAGTAGACTGTGTGATATTTGGTTATGATCAGGGTGTGCTGAAGGTATTGCTGATTGAGAGCGACCTTCCTGCTTACAAAGGACAGTGGTCCTTGTTGGGAGATCTTGTCCGGCCCGACGAAGACCTGGAAGAAGCCTCCTACAGGGTATTGAGCGAAAGGACGGGTTTGACCGGCATGTTTCTGGAACAGGTAAAAACTTTTGGTGCGGTGAGCCGTCATCCTGCCGGGAGGGTTATTACTACTGCCTACCTGGCCCTTGTCAATGTCAGGGATCATCAGCTCAAAACCCTCGACAATGCCTTGCACTGGCATGCAGTCTCAGATATCAAAACCATGGCCTTCGATCACCAGATGATATTGGATACCTGTGTGGCAGCGCTGCAAAGAAAGATTCAGGAAGAGCCCATCATTTTCAATCTCCTGGAAGAGAAGTTCTCACTTCGTGACCTCCAGCAACTTTTTGAGCAAATCCTGGGTATTGAATTTGACAGGAGGAATTTCAGGAAGAAATTGTTTACAACGGGCCTGCTGAAAGATGAAAAGGAGATGGAAAAAATGGTGAGACACCGCCCCGGTAAGTTGTATTCTTTCGATAGAAAAGCCTACGAGCAGATCAAACGCAAATCGTTTGTAGGCCTTCAATTCTGAGCATAATTCAAACGCGAATCCTTATTTTACAGGCTTTCTGCCATTGATACAAAAAATTACAGCTAATTTTTTATTGATAATCAATGTGTTGCAAGGGTGTATTTGAAAAAACATCGTTTTTTGTTCGTTTTTCAACCTTCTTTCTGCTAACTTTGCGCTCCCTTTACAAAGAGGGGTGTTTCCCGGGATGGCGGGGACATATTTTTAAACCCGGATGTAAATCCGAAAAATTGTACACATGAGTAAATTACATTTCACCACAAAGCATGCAAATGCAGCTTCCGTGCAACGTAAATGGCACGTTGTTGACGGGACCAATCAAACTGTGGGACGAATCTGTAGCAAGATTGCTTCAGTATTGCGCGGAAAGAACAAAGCGTATTATTCGCCCCACGTTGATTGCGGAGACTTCGAGACTTCGTCATCGTAATCAATGCAGAGAAAGTCGTTTTCACAGGAAACAAGTTCCAAGACAAGGAATACCAGCACGTTACTGGCTATCCTGGTGGACAGAAGATTGAGATCGCCAAGGATTTGATCAAGCGTCGTCCTGAGCAGATCGTTGAAAGGGCTGTTAAAGGGATGCTTCCCAAGAACAGACTTGGTCGCCAAATGTACAAGAAGTTGTTCGTTTACGCTGGTGGAGAGCATCCACATACTGCACAACAACCAACTCCTTTCAAATTCTAATTTCAAAACGATTTCAAATAAAGAATAATGGAAAAACAAAAAAACGGACTTGGTCGTAGAAAGGAAGCTGTTACCAGGGTATTCCTCAGCAAGGGGGATGGTAACATCATCGTAAACGACCTTGATTACAAGGCATATTTTCCTCAGATCTATCTTCAGAACCAGGTGGAACTTCCCATCACTGTTGTTGAAGGTGCTGGAAAATACGATATCAAGATCAATGCTGCAGGCGGTGGTAAAAAAGGCCAGGCTGAAGCTTCTAAATTGGGTATCTCCCGTGCGCTCATCGCTTTGAATCCTGAATTCAGGCCTGCTTTGAAAGCTGCAGGTTTGTTGAGAAGGGATCCAAGGGGTGTTGAAAGGAAGAAATTCGGTAAGAAGAAAGCACGTAGAAGCTACCAGTTCAGCAAGCGTTAACAGGATCACCAATCTAGAATCAAAAACATACTTTATACAATGGAAAATAATACTACACTGCAGCAGCAACTCCTTGAAGCAGGTGTTCACTTCGGTCACCTCCGTAAGAAGTGGAATCCTAAGATGTTGCCTTACATCTATGCAGAGAAAAAAGGCATCCATATCATTGATCTGAACAAGACTGTTGACTGCTTGCAGGAAACTGCCCTTGCCCTCAAGAACATCGCCAAAAGCGGTAAGAAGATCATGTTTGTTGGAACCAAGAAGCAAGCCAAAGAAATCGTAACCGAGTGTGCACAGAAGGTAAACATGCCTTTTGTTACTGAGCGCTGGTTGGGTGGCATGTTGACCAACTTCAACACCGTTCGTAAGTCTGTAAAGAAAATGCAGAGCATTGAAAAAATGCTTGCTGATGGCAGCTTCGACAACATCACCAAGAAAGAGCGTCTTCAACTGTCTCGCGACAGGGATAAGATGGAGAAAGTATTGGGCGGTATCGCTCAGCTGGGTCGTGTACCTGCTGCTTTGTTCATCATTGACATCGGTCATGAGCATATTGCCATGGCAGAAGCCAAGCGTTTGGGCATCACCACATTCGGTATGGTCGATACCAATTGTGATCCAAACAAGGTTGACTTCCCCGTACCGGCCAATGACGATGCAACCAAATCCATCGCTATCATCACCAACTATATCACTGCAGCCATTGCTGAAGGATTGGCTGAACGTCAGGCTGAGAAATCTGACGACAGCGAAGAAGGTGAAGATTCTGGCGACAATGCATTGAAGTTCTCAGTAGATGAGGAAGGCGATGCAGATGGTGGCAGAAGGGGCAAGCCTGGTGCACCGAAGCGCAGGGTTCCTGCAGCAGGCGGTGGCGGAAGAAGGCCAGCCATGAAAAAATAATTAAACCATACATTAACTTAAATATCGTGTCTTGGATCAGCAATGGTTTCAAGACCGGAGGATAAATATGTCAGAAGTAACAATAACGGCAGCTGAAATCAACAAGCTGCGTCAAATGACGGGTGCAGGCATGATGGATTGTCGCAAGGCACTCACTGAAAACAATGGAGACATTGAAGCTGCAATCGACTGGTTGAGGAAAAAAGGCCAGAAAGTTGCTGCACTCAGGGGCGACCGTGATGCGAAAGAAGGTGTTGTGCTTGCCAAAACAACTGCAGACAATAAAACTGGTATCACTTTGTGCCTCAGCTGCGAAACAGATTTCGTTAGCAAAAACGATGATTTCATTGCATTCGCCCAAAGCATCATGGATGCAGCCATTGCCAACAATGTACATTCAGCTGAAGAGTTGAATGCGCAGGAAATCAATGGCGCCAAGATTGCTGATCTTGTGAACGACAAGCTTGCCAGCATTGGTGAGAAGATTGGTGTTTCCAAGTTTGAGCGCATTGATGCTGAATTCGTATCATCATACATCCACGGTGCAAACAGGATGGGTGTTTTGGTTGGTCTGAATGAAGCACAAGCTGAAGTAGGCAAGGATATTGCCATGCAGATTGCTGCAATGAATCCTGTAGCCATCGATTCATCTTCTGTTTCTGCAGAAGTAATCGAAAGAGAAAAAGGTGTTATCCTTGAGTTGATCAAGAATGATCCTAAAATGGCAGGAAAGCCCGACGAGATGATCTCCAAGATCGCTGAAGGAAAACTGAATGCCTTCTACAAGGAAAGCACATTGCTTGCCCAGGCTTTTGTAAAAGATGGCGGAATGTCTGTCGGAGATTACCTGAAGTCTAAAGGCGCTGATCTAAAGGTTGTTTCCTTCAAGCGTGTTGCACTCGGTTAATTCAATCGATAATCGAATATAGAAAAGGGCCTTCTTCATGAAGGCCCTTTTTGTATCTTTGCAGCATGCAACCCATATACAAAAGAATATTGTTGAAATTGTCCGGTGAGTCCCTTGTGGGAGACAACGGATTTGGTATTGATCCTACCATGATCAACCGCTATGCCAGAGAAATCAAAAGTGTTGTGGATCTTGGTGTTGAAGTGGCCATCGTTATAGGTGGCGGCAATATCTACCGTGGAATGAATGAATCCGAAACCGGCATTGAACGCGCTCATGGAGACTACATGGGCATGTTGGCTACAGTGATCAATGGCATGGCCATTCAGGCGATGTTGGAGAAACAAGGGATGTACACCCGATTGCTGACCGCCATCAAGATGGAACAGGTGGCAGAACCCTATATCAGGAGAAGGGCCATCAGGCACCTCGAAAAAAACAGGATCGTGATCTTCGGCGGCGGTACTGGCAATCCTTATTTTACTACAGATACTGCAGGTTCACTTCGTGCTGTTGAGATTGGTGCTGATGTCATCATCAAGGGAACCCGGGTCAATGGAATTTATACTGCTGATCCAGAAAAGGATCCAACAGCAACAAAATATGATACCATTTCTTACAAGGAGTGTATTGACAAGAACCTGAAGATCATGGACATGACAGCCTTCACCCTTTGCATGGAGAACAATCTCCCCATCATTGTGTTTGACATAAACCAGGAAGGCAACTTAAAGAAATTGGTGACCGGGGAGCAGATTGGAACCCTGGTGAAATAAATTCAACCCATGTCCATCTCCTCCATCCGCAAAGATTATCAGCTTCGTTCACTGTCTGAATCAGATGTACATCCCAATCCAGTTGAGCAGTTTGGCCAATGGTGGGATGAAGCCTTAAAATCTGACATTGTCGAAGTCAATGCCATGACCCTGTCAACCATTACTGCAGCAGGAAGGCCATCGGCAAGGATTGTTTTGCTCAAAGGTTTTGATCAAAGAGGGTTTGTCTTTTATACCAATTATGAAAGTGACAAGGGTCAACAGCTTGATGTCAATCCCTTTGCATCATTGGTGTTTTTCTGGAAAGAGTTGGAAAGGCAGGTCCGTATAGAGGGAAGATGTGAGCGTGTGTCTCCTGAAGAGAGTGATGAATACTATAACAGCAGGCCTTTGGGTAGCAAGTTGGGAGCATGGGCCTCTCCACAAAGCAAGGTCATTGAAGGCCGTGAAATACTTGATAAAAATGCAGCAGCATTGCTTGAGCAATATGCTTCAGGTG
This sequence comes from Bacteroidota bacterium, assembly GCA_046051375.1. GTDB lineage: Bacteria > Bacteroidota > Bacteroidia > Chitinophagales > Chitinophagaceae > Pollutibacter. The sequence continues at coordinate 7,668 of JBJOOI010000083.1, forward strand.
AAGTTCCCCGTCCATCGCACTGGGGTGGATACAGGGTTGTTGCAGATAGCATTGAATTTTGGCAAGGGCGCAGTAATCGACTGCACGATAGGATAAAATACAGCCATCTGAATGGAGACTGGAAAATTGAACGCCTTGCTCCCTAAAAGATTATTTGTCAGTTATCAGTTGATGAACTGTGCATAATTAAACCACAACCCACAACTGATAACAGATAACAAATTAAGCCTTGCGAGCAGCAGCTTTCTTGCCTGCTTTGGCTGGTCTTGACTTACCGAAAGAACCTTTGAATATCTTTCCTTTTCTTGTTTTTTTGTCGCCTCTTCCCATTGTATTTGTTTTTAAAATTTTAAAGTGAAAAAAAAAGCAAGACACGCAAGCGTCTTGCTTTTTTAATTTTTTTTAAGTGGTTAGATCTTTGCAGAAAGTTCTTTACCAGCTTTGAACTTGGCAACTTTTTTTGCTTTGATCTTGATCACAGCACCAGTCTGTGGGTTACGACCATTGCGTGCAGCCCTCTTGGTTACAGAGAATGTACCGAAACCAACAAGCGTAACTTTACCACCACCTTTGAGGGTTTTGGTTACTGCGCTAACAAATGAATCAAGAGTAGCGTTAGCCTGAGTTTTGGTGATACCAGCATCATCAGCGAGCTTGGCGATCAATTCAGCTTTGTTCATAGATGTAAATTTTAATTGATTTGTATACTGACAAATTTATAGGCTTTTTGATTCTAACAAAATTTTTTTTCTTCACTTATTTCCGCTAAAAGTCAATACTGACCTATGTTTTAGCTTGTAAAGATAAGCTATTTTTCCACACTTATTGCACAATTTCCATTAAAGTGCGAAATCCTATTACTTGGTCGCCCCATTGGCGGGTTGCTTGCAAACGCAATGCAGGTGCATGTTCGGCAATATACCTGCGATAATGCTCCTCTGTTTCTGCATGAAATTGTACGGCAAAAGTCAGCCCTTCCTGTTCATCAACCTCCAGCAAACGCAGTACCTTGAAGCTGCTGAAAAGCCCTGTGGACATGATTTCTGGAATATGTATTCCTTTCATCCATGTCATCCATGCTTCATGTATTTCAAGGGAGACAGCATAGGTAATGTTGTAAACCAGCATGTTAAAAATTTGAAAGTTCAAGGTAGACAGGGCAATGATCGCTGTGTTTTACATCAGGAAAAATCTCAGCATCAACGATGTGTGCACCAAGGTTTTCAGTAACGTTGATATAATCAATACGCCAGCCTTTGTTGTTGAGCCTTACACTGGGGAATCGCTGGCTCCACCATGAATATCTGTGGGGTTCTGGATGAATTTTTCTGAAGCTATCTACCCATCCTGATGCAAAAAAATCGTCCATCCAAGCCCTTTCTTCAGGAAGGAATCCTGTAGTGTTTTTATTGCCTTTGGGATCATGGATGTCGATGGGATTGTGTGCAATATTGTAATCACCGCAAAGGATGATGCCTTCAAATTTCTTTTTTGCTTTGTTCAGGTATGGAAGCATTTCATTCAGCCATTCCATCTTGAAGGATTGTCTTTCATCGCCCGAAGTTCCCGATGGGAAATAGGCATTGATCAACAACAACTTTCCAAAATGCAGTTGAATCACACGGCCTTCGTCATCGCTTTGTGCATGACCATTTCCAGTGACCACTTTGTCTGGCTTTATTTTTGTAAATACAGCCACACCGCTGTATCCTTTTTTGCTGCTGGCACTGTACCAATAGTCATGGTAACCCAGCTCATTGATTTCTTTCACATCAACATCATCCTTGGTGGCTTTTGTTTCTTGCAGGCAAATGATGTCTGCCGGATCGGTTTTCAGCCAATCGATCAAACCTTTTTTAATGGCAGCCCTGATCCCGTTTACATTGTAGGAGATGATTCGCATGGATTATTTTTTTGTTGTCTTAGGCATCAAGGCTTGGCCTCAACCACTTTTCTGCTTCTGTTTGATCCATTCCCTTTCTTGCTGCATAGTCATGCAACTGATCTTTGGTGATTTTTCCAACACCAAAATATTTTGCTTCAGGGTTTGCGAAATACCACCCGCAAACAGATGAGGCAGGGAACATGGCCAATGACTCAGTAAGGGTGATGCCGATCTGATTGGTGGCGTCAAGCAAATGAAACAGCTTGTTTTTTTCTGTATGATCAGGACAGGCAGGATAACCAGGTGCTGGCCTGATGCCTGTGTACACTTCTTTTATCATGTCATCGTTGGAAAGCAGTTCGTCTTTGGCATAGCCCCAATATTCTGTTCTCACTTTCATGTGCACATATTCTGCAAGTGCTTCTGCAAGCCTGTCTGCCAGGGCCTGCAGCATGATCTTGCTATAGTCGTCATGCTCTGATTCAAAGCGTTTGATGTGCGTTTCAATCCCTTTGATGGTAACTGCAAATGCACCAAGATGATCTTGTACCGAAGCAGATGAGGGTGCGATGAAGTCGGCCAGTGAAAAATTGGGCTGGTCTGCAGCCTTTTTCATTTGCTGGCGAAGGAACTGCAATTCTACCTCTTCATGGGTTTCTGTATTGAGCAAAGTAACGCTGTCACGGTCATTGCTGTTGGCTGGCCAAAAGCCAATCATGGCCTTGGGTTCAAGCCATTTGCCTTCTACAATCTGTTGCAACATGGCGTTTGCATCATCGTATAATTTGGATGCTTCCTTTCCGATGATTGCATCTTTGAGGATTGCAGGGAACTTGCCATGCATTTCCCATGCAATGAAGAAAGGCGTCCAGTCAATATAGGGAATCAGGGTTTCAATGCTGATGCCTGTGATTTCTTTTTTGCCTGTAAAACTTGGTGTTA
>JBJOOI010000084.1:0-6594 GCA_046051375.1 Bacteroidota bacterium
TTTCATTTCCGTTTGAGTGCCGGAGGCCAGTTCCTTAACTACAGCAGTTCCGTTCTCGATTTCCTTTGAACCGATGATGACAACAAAAGGAATGTTTTTCCGCTCTGCATATTTGAACTGCTTGTCGAATTTTGCTTGCTCGTGGTAGATTTCACAGGAGACGCCCTTGCTGCGCAGGTTTTCGGCAACGCCAAGCACGTGCTGCTGCTCTTCCATTCCTGTATTGAAGAACAGTGCAGTGGTACCTTTTTGGATGCTTTCTGGAAATGCCTTCAACTCCTCCATCACATCATAAATCCTGTCTACACCAAATGAGATGCCTACCCCTGCAATACCCTTTACACCAAACAATCCTGTGAGGTCGTCATACCTGCCGCCCCCGCCGATGCTGCCCATTTGCACACCCAATGCCTTCACTTCAAAAATAGTTCCGGTATAGTAATTGAGCCCTCGCGCAAGGGAAAGGTCAACCAGTAGTTGGGTATTGGCGGTTCCAGCTCCTTGGATTGCGTGGAAAGAACCAAGTATGGTCCGCAATTCATTGATACCTTCTTTGCCTACAGGAAGATGACTGAACATGTCTTCCAGCTGCTGGAGTTTTTCTTCATTGCTCCCTGCAATAGAAATGAACGATTCAACAGCATCCACCTGTTCCATGGAAAGTCCTTTGCCAATGAGTTCATCTTTCACTTTTTCCATGCCAATCTTGTCAAGCTTGTCAATGGCGATGGTGATGTCCATCATCATGTCTTCCCCGCCACAAACTGCCGCAAGGGCTCCCAGTATTTTTCTGTTGTTGATGTGGATTTCAACCGGCACATTGAGTTTAGCGAAAACATTGGTATAAATCAGCGAAAGTTCAACTTCATGGAGCAGCGCTGCACTGCCCGCCACATCAGCATCGCACTGCCAGAACTCCCTGTAGCGGCCACGTTGGGGCCTGTCTGCCCTCCAAACGGGTTGCATTTGGTAGCGTTTGAAAGGAAAGGTCAACTGTCCCTGGTTCATGGCCACATATCTTGCAAATGGAATCGTGAGATCGTATCGGAGCGCCCTTTCTGTAATGCCTTTGTTGGTTTTGCCTTCCAGCACTGCATCAAAATCGCGGATGACGGCATCCCTTTTGTCTGGGTTGTTCAGGCCATTGTTGAGGATCTTGAAAATCAATTTATCGCCTTCTTCTCCATACTTACCCATCAGGGTTTCTGTATTCTCCATGGCAGGCGTTTCCAGTGGCTCAAAGCCATAGGTTTCGAAAACGCTGCGGATGGTCTGAAGGATGAAATTCCTTTTTCTCAACACCGCTGCTGAAAAGTCACGCGTGCCTTGTGGGATCGATGGTTTCATGCTGCGAAGTTAAGGCTGTTTTGGGGATTGGTATTGTTGTATCAATGCATCACAGGCATTGTCGATGAGATTGAACACTTCGTGAAAGGCCGCCACGGACCTGCCCCATGGATCAGGCACATCCAGATCCGTTTTTGGAAAAGAATAATTGAGCAGCAGCTCCACTTTTTCAGCATTGTATTTTTTTCCTCCGATGTATTTTATGTCACGCCAAACATCTGCAGCCATTGGAATGATCAGGTCATATTGTTCAAAATCCTCGGCCCGAAAAGGCCTTGATCTTTGTCCAGAGATGTCAATGCCATTCAGTTTTGAAACCATCTGCGACATGTCGTGGGGGCGTTCACCATTGTGGAAGCCATTGGTTCCGGCACTGTCTACCTCCCAATCCAAGCCCAGCTGCTTCACCTTCTGTTGAAGCACTCCCTCTGCAATCGGACTCCTGCAAATATTACCCAGGCAAACCATCAACACTTTCATTGGCAATTTTTTACAAAGATAAGTTGTGGAATTTTCCTGCACCTGCGTCATTGTATTCAGATGGGTAATTTCATTAAATTGCATTCCATGGATACAAATTCATTTCGCGACAGGGAAGAAAAAAGACAATCCAACTTCAAGGTAGTGTATGACTTTGCTGCAGGTGTATTGTGGCTGGGTGCCGGTGTGTTTTTTCTTGCGGGAAAGTACCTGGGAGGAAAACTGATTGTTGATTCGCTGCTCTCCACCATTTTCGGTATTGCCTGCGTATGCTATGGTGTGTTCAGGCTTTACAGGGGTTTTTATGCAACAAAACAACGATGAAATTCAATTCCACCATATTTTCTCGGGTCCTCACCATCTTGGCGATTGTCCTTTTGGCTGCATCCTGCAATCCCAACAAAAAAAAGGCAAAAGTCATTGCAGGGGATGATACGCTAAACAGCGGCACCATCCACATCAGTGTAGACGAATCTTTTGCGCCCATCATCGACTCACAGATCAAGGTATTCATGTCATTGAATCCCAAAGCTAGGATCATCGCACATTACAAGCCAGAAGCAGATTGCCTGAAGGATATGCTCAATGACAGCACGAGAATGGTCATCATCACCCGTGGGCTCAGTGATGATGACGAACTTTATTACAAGGATACATTATCCTTTGTTCCCATGCATGGCAGGATTGCTACTGATGCCATAGCCGTCATCACCAATAATAAAGCAAAAGATTCTCTTTTTTCTGTTGCCAACATCAGGGGAATGCTGAATGGCACCAGTCCATATACCTATGAACTGGTGATGGATGGCCTGAAGGCAACCAGCACCGTGCGTTTCCTCATCGATTCTGTTTTGCGTGGACAGCCCATGAATGGGAATGTGAGGGCGGCAAAGAACTCTGAAGCAGTAATCAATTATGTGGCCTCAACCCCCAATGCCATTGGTTTTATCGGGGTAAGCTGGATCGGTAACCGGGAAGATCCGGCACAATTGACCTTCCAGAAAAAGGTAAGGCTGGCTGCCTTGCAGTGTGCCAATTGCAAAGAAGAGGTTTATGTAAGGCCTTATCAGGCCAATATGGCGATGAAGAGATACCCCCTCAACAGGGGACTGCACTATATCCTGAAGGAAAACTATGCCGGATTGGGCAAAGGATTCGTGAATTTCCTTACCCATGAAAAGGGCCAGCTCATCTTCAGGAGGGGCTATTTGGTGCCAGACCGGATGGCGCTGCAAATAAGAAAAGCAAATGTTACCGAATAATCGAATGATTCATTAATTTACAACCCTATTAAAAATGAATATGATGCGTACAATGAAGTTGGGCTTTACAGCAATCCTCCTGATCACCGTTTCTGGCCTTTTTTCTCAGACCGTTCAGGACGGGAAGCGTTTGCTTTTCATGCACAGATACCAATCAGCAAAAATCACATTGGAGAAAGTGGTTGCTGCCGCTCCCACCAATGCTGAAGCCATCTATTGGTTGGCACAAGCCCATTTTGAGTTGAAAGACCTCAATGGAGCCAAAGAAGTGCTGAGAAAGGGAATGGAAGGGTCCAATGGAAGCAATCCATTGTTGCTCGTTGCCATGGGGCAAGCTGAGCTGGCAGAGAAAAAGACCAACGATGCCCGCCAGCGTTTTGAAACCGCTATTTCCCTGACTAAGGGTAAGGATGCATCCATATTCACCGCTATCGGAAGGGCCAACCTTGAAGAGGGTGGAGATCCTGCCTATGGTATTGAAAAATTGAAGCAGGGTACAACGGTAAAGGGTTTCAAGGATGCCATGAACTATGTGTACATGGGCGATCTGTACAGGAAGTTGATGAATGGTGGTGGTGCCGTTTCATCTTATGAGAATGCACTCATGATTGACCCTAAGCTTGCCTTGGCCAAACACAAGATTGGTAAGATCTACCTTACGCAGGGATTTGAGCAGAAAGATATTTTCTTGGGCAAGTTCAATGACGCCGTTGCCGATGATCCAACATTTGCACCTGCCTTGTACGACATGTATGTTTATTACTATTCCAGGGATGTGAACAAGGCTACTGAGATGTTCAACAAGTACAAAGAACATGCTGAGCCTGGTCCAGCCCTTGATTATGAAGAAGCCAGCCTTCAATTCGCTGCCGGTGATTTCAAGAATGCCATCGTCAAGGCGGATAATTTGTTGAAATCCCAGGGTGATAAGGCTGATGCAAGGCTTTACCGTTTGAAGGGATATAGCTTTGACAAACTGGGAGATTCCGTTCAGGCCCTTGCCCAGATGGAGCTCTTTTTCTCAAAAGCCACACCAGAGCAGATCAATCCTGATAATTATGTGATTGCTGCTTACAATGCAGCCAAGCTTAAAACGGACCTGACCAAGGTGGACCATTATTTCACCAAGGCCATCGATGCAGACACTACGATCACCAACAAAGTAGATTATACCCGCAAGGCAGCAGATTTCTTCAAGAAGTCTGGCAATACCGCAAAATCTGCCGAATGGTTGACCAGGGTCCTGACCATCAACCCAAAGCTCAGCAAGGTTGATCTTTACAATGCCGGTTTTGAGAATTTCAAAGCCGCCCAATACAGAAAGGCAGATAGTATTTTCACTGTGTACAAGACCAATTATCCTGCTGAAGTTTATGGGCACTACTGGTCTTTCCGCTCATTGTCTGTCATCGATTCTACCATGGAGCAAGGCCTGGCGATAGCTGATTGTGAAAAGTTCATCTCCATTGCTGAAGCAGAAAAGGCAAAGAACAAAAGTACCCTGATCACCGCTTACGGGTACCTTGCCTCTTACAATGCCAACATCAAGAAGGACCTTGCCGGCGCAGCCGCTTTCCTGGACAAGATCATTGAAATTGATCCCAACAACCAGGATGCTGTGAAGAACAGGGATATCATCCAAAAGGCATTGGCGGCTCCCAAAAAATAATTCCCAAGCCAACATATTTCCCCAAGGCCAGGTTCAATTCCTGGCCTTTTTTTATGCCCAATCCTGGGTCATAAAATACATTTATTCATCAGTATTTATGTGATTCTTTTTCTATTTACATCCCGTTTTTGCCTATTTTTGCGCCTTGAAATATTTACCCATGATAAGGACGTTTTTCCTGCAAGCGCAAGCCATTGGACAGAACCCCGAGATCAGCAGAGCAAGTGACTATTTCCCCATAGGAATCCAATTCCTTTTTGCAGTAGGGTTGGTCACGGTAATGATCTTCGGATCGCAGCTCCTGGGGCCCAAGCGCAAGACCTCAGACAAACTTCAGGTATTTGAAAGTGGTATCGAGCAATTCGGGAATGCCCGCCAGCCGATGGCCATCAAGTATTTTCTGGTTGCCATCCTCTTCGTATTGTTTGATGTGGAAGTCATTTTCTTTTATCCCTACGCGGTGAATTTCCGGGGATTGGGCTGGGATGGATTCATGGCCGTTGTGATGTTTGTCGGCTTCTTTCTCGCTGGCTTCATTTATATCATTAAAAAAGGTGCACTGCACTGGGAAGAATAAAAAAAGAATGCCTGATGAAACAAGATCATCAGGCATTTGTTATACAATAAACAATTATATATGTCACGTCCGGTAAGGTTCAACTTGATTCAAAAAGACAGTTCAGATCTTGGTATCAACCAGGTTCAGCTGCCTGAAGGGCATATGGGAGAAGGCTTTTTTGCCACATCCCTGGACAAGGTGGTGGGTTTGGCCCGGAAGAATTCCATGTGGCCACTGCCTTTTGCAACTTCATGTTGTGGCATTGAATTCATGGCCACCATGGGATCGCATTATGACCTTTCCAGGTTTGGTTCTGAGCGTGTTGGTTTCTCACCCCGCCAGTGCGACCTTTTGATGGTTATGGGAACGATTGCAAAGAAAATGGGTCCAGTACTTCGTCAGGTATACCTGCAGATGGCAGAACCCCGCTGGGTGATTGCTGTAGGGGCCTGTGCTTCCAGTGGTGGCATATTTGATACTTATTCTGTGCTGCAGGGAATTGACCAGGTCATCCCAGTGGATGTATATGTTCCCGGCTGTCCTCCAAGGCCTGAAGCCATCATTGATGGGGTATTGAAGATTCAGGAACTGGTGCAAAACGAGTCACTCAGAAGAAGAACAGGCGACCAATACAAGGCTTTGCTGGATGGATACGGCATTCAATAAGCCAGCATCAAAAAAAACAATTATGTCCCTTACTCACGAGACGATAAAAGAAACACTGGTTGCACAATTTGGCGACAAGATTCTGGGCTGGGAAGAGTCCTACGGAATGCTCAGCTTCACCATCCAGCCTGACCATAACCTGAAGGCGCTTAACTTTTTGAACGATGACCCTGCGATGGGTTTTCAGTTCCTTACCGATTTGACTGGTGTTCATTACCCAGACAGAAAAGGAGAAGAAATTGCGGTAGTATACCACCTTCACAACCTGAGAGAAAATGTACGCTTGCGAATGAAGCTCTATGTGCCCATTGAAAAGCCTGATGTATATACTGCAACAGGATTGTTCAGTGGTGCCAACTGGATGGAGCGCGAAACCTATGATTTCTTTGGGGTGAACTTTGTTGGACATCCTGACCTGAGGAGGGTATTGAATGTGGACGAGATGGATTATTTCCCGTTGAGGAAAGAGTTTCCTTTGGAAGACCAGACAAGGATTGACAAGGATGACGAAATGTTTGGCAGATAAATACAATCAAGATTATGCTCGAACAAGGCAATATACATTTACCGGAAGGATCCATCGAGAAGCAGACCACAACGCTGAACCTTGG
>JBJOOI010000085.1:0-6592 GCA_046051375.1 Bacteroidota bacterium
GCTGAAGAGTTTGAATACATGGTTGAAAAGAACTGTCTTGTCTGTCCTGAAACCATCTGTTGTGGCAGTGTATTGCTCGGCCTTGATGAAAAGTTGAAGGATTTGTGCAGGTTGAACAAAGGTATCCAACTGATGACCCATTGATTTTTCCAGCCAGCGTTGATAGAGGTAATCTTCCCGCTGTTGAGGGTCGGATAAAACGCCATAAGCTTCTTTGATCTCCCTGAAATAATGATCATTTTCTGCATTGTTTCCCCGCTTGTCTGGGTGATATTCCATGGCCAGGGTCCGGAATGCTTTTTTGATGCTTAAGGCATCAGCCCCTTGAGGGATGCGCAAGGTGGCATAATAATCTTTGACCGGCATTCCTACAAAGTTATTAATTGGATATATTTGTTCATATCAATTTTATTATGAAAAAAATATTCTTGTTTCTGCTTATTGGTGTTTCTGCGTTGGTAAATGCCCAAACCTCAACCTCATCAAAAGCAAAGAACTTCTTTGAGTTAAAAGTATACGAATTCAAGACGGCTGAACAACAGGCTGTGATTGACCAATTTTTGTCAGATGCCTATCTTCCATACTTGCATAGAAAAGGCATCAAACATGTTGGTGTTTTCACGGGTATTGCCAATGATACTGCTGCTGTAAAAAAGCTCTATGTCCTGGTTCCCTATACCAACCTTGCTCAGATTCCGGTCATCAACAAAGCCATGTTCAAGGACAAGGAAGTGGCTGAAAAAGGTGCTGCTTATCTTGATGCAACCAGTGAGTCTCCTGCATACAGCAGAATTGTTAACTATATCCTCGAAGGCTTCAGGCTCGCTCCTGGTCTGATGTTGCCTAAACTAAAGGGTGATGTTGCCGATAAGGTCTATGAATTGAGGAGCTATGAAGGGGCATCTGAGAAAAAGTACTGGAAGAAAGTTGAAATGTTCAATGAGGGTGGCGAAATAGATATTTTTTCCAGGTTGAATTTCAATCCTGTTTTTTACGCAGAGGTTATCAGCGGACCAACCATGCCCAACCTGATGTACATGACCAGCTTTGAAAGCAAGGCAGACCGAGATGCCCATTGGCAGTCTTTCAAAGATGATGCCCAGTGGAAAACACTCTCTGCCAAGAAGGAATATGAAAAGACAGTGAGCAAAAATGTTACACTGTTTCTTCGTGCAAGGCCTTATTCAGACTATTGATTGATGCTTACGGATTCAGTTGCAGGCGATACCAACCATCCGTCCTGTTAGAATCCTGTGCAAAAGCCTAAAGGCATTATCTTTGTGCAAATTGGCTATTATGGATGAGATCAGCAAGATAAATGAGGCGGTAGGCTTTATCAGGGCCAGGCATGCAGATGTTGTAGAGGTGGGGGTTATTCTGGGCAGTGGGCTGGGTGGATTTATTGAGCATGTTGAGGTGACTACTGAGATTTCATACGCTGAAATTCCACATTTTCCTGTTTCAACAGTTGAAGGACACAGTGGGAAACTGATCCTTGGACAGGTGGGCGACAAGAGGGTAGTGGTCATGGCAGGAAGGTTCCATTATTACGAGGGGTATACTGCACAAGAGGTGGTTTTTCCGGTGAGGGTGATGCAGGCACTGGGTGCGCAGTTTCTTTTTGTTTCCAATGCTGCAGGAGGTGTCAATCCCGGATTCAAGGTTGGTGATCTCATGATCATCAAAGACCATATCAGTTTTTCCATCGTCAATCCTTTGCTGGGTAAAAATATTGCGGCACTGGGTCCTCGTTTTCCAGACATGAGTGAACCCTACTCAAAAGCATTGGTCAGCAAGGCCCATGCAGTGGCCTCTACGCTTGGACATTCCCTAAGGGAAGGTATTTACTACGGCGTTACAGGTCCAACTTTTGAGACCAGGGCAGAGTACAAAATGATTCACCTGTTGGGTGCCGATGCCGTTGGGATGAGCACCGTACAGGAAGTAATTGCAGCCATCCATTGTGGCATGACGGTATTTGCCATGAGCGTGATTACTGATCTTGGCATCCGCGAGGAGGAAAACATCATTACCCACCAGGAAGTGCTGGATGCAGCCAATATTGCAGCACCAAAACTGACATCCATTTTCAAAACAATGATCGAGACCTTGGATCTTGTTTCTACAAACTGATTCTTCACATGTTCATGAACGGCAATTTCATCAAATCAATACAAGTGCAGAAGCCCTCAAGAAAAGGGATGCTTCTCTTGTTTTTGTTGGTGATGGCCATGCTCTCAACTTTTTCTGCTGCTGCTCAAATGCGTGGGATGATGCGTGGTATGCAGGGGATGGGGTCCAGGATGGGCGGTGGGGGATCTGGTGGGGGAAGCGCAGGTGGAGGAGGAAGTGATTCCCTTAGTTTTGAAAAGCGCAAGTTCTCAGATGATTCTGTAAACGTGCGTTTTCGCTACCTCGATACAGCCCGATACAATGTTTTCGATTCCTCTATCAATGATTTTTTTCGGAGGGTTCCTCTCAAGGCAGACCTGATCAATATCGGACACAATGGCAATGCAACAAGGCCTGTTCTTTTCTCCCCGATGAGGATGCCGGGATGGGATGCAGGCTTTCATGCACTTGATCCTTTTGCACTGAAGATTTCAGATACCCGCTTCATGAATACAACCAAGCCCTTTACCGAATTGGGCTATCTGGTGGGAAGCAAAGCGGAACAACAGATCAGTATTTTGCATACGCAGAATGTGACGCCCGATTGGAATTTCGTATTAGAATACAGGCTGGTCAATGCACCGGGAACATTCAATTCACAAAACACCAACCACAACAACATCCGGTTCAACTCCGATTATACCTCAAAAAGCAAGCGCTACCATGCTTACCTGATTTTATTATCAAACGCATTGCAAACCGCGGAGAATGGGGGCATCACAGATGAATCATTGCTCGTCAATGAGAATCCCGCCTATGACGACAGGTTCAATATTCCTACCAATCTTGCCTCTGCAGCCTATTCATCCAGGAATTTTTTCAATGTCAAATTGGTTACTGGTAACAGGTATACAGACAAACATCTCCTGCTGAGACAACAATATGATTTTGGTATCAAGGATTCTGTGGTGACAGATTCTTCAGTTGTGCGTTTTTTCTATCCCAAGTTTCGGCTAGAGCATACCATTCAATCCAGTGGTTATTCCTATCAATTCCTGGATGTGCAGGCACGCAATGCAGAAAGTTTTTACAAGAGCAATTATGGATTTGCCAATGTTCCGGATACGGTAGATCTCAAAAGCAATTGGTCTGCCTTGAAAAATGATTTTTCCATCATTCAATTTCCCGATTCAAAAAATCCATTGCAGTTTTTAAAAGCAGGCATCACCCTGCAGCAATTTTCCTCCTCCCCTGATTCATTGCGCGATGCTTTTGGTAACCTGATGTTGCATGGGGAATACCGGAACAGGACCCGCAATAAAAAATGGGATATGCTCTTGTATGGTGAATTTTATGCTGCCGGAAGAGATGCAGGCAATTATGCTTTGCAGGCGAACCTGCAGACAAAACTTGGCCAATTGGGAGCGCTGGAACTTGGATTTCAGAACATCAACCGTTCACCATCTTACCTCTACGCCAGAAAAACTGCTTTTCCTGTTATCAGAACATCCAGTTTTAATGATGAAAACGTAACGGCGATCAATGCAGGTCTTTTTCTGAACAAGCTAAAGGCAAGGCTTACCTTCAGTTATTTTCTGCAGTCCAATTATACGTATTTCAAGGATTACAGAACGGTGGCCCAGTATGCGCCATTGTTCAATTTTGTTCGGGCAGGGATCAGCCGGGAGACGGTCCTGGGAAAGAAATGGAAATGGTACCTTGATCTTCATGTTCAAACGGTGGCAGGTGCTGCTCCGATTCATTTGCCTGTGCTCTATACCAGGAACAGGCTTTCATACGAAGCCATACCCTTTCGGAATCTCGTGGTTGCTTCTGGTCTTGATATGCGCTATTTCAGCGCATATTATGCAGATGGATACTCACCCCTGACGGGACAGTTCTTTTATCAGGACAAGCGTAGATTGTCTCCAAGGCCTGAAATTGCTGCATTTACACATTTTAGGATCAGGAGTTTCACCGCCTACCTAAGATTTGAAAACCTTAATACTGCTACACTTAAATATGGTTTTGGCTTCAAACAAAGCAACCTTTCGGCACCCAATTATCCCAATCCAGGCTTGGTTTTCAGGCTGGGAATTTTTTGGAATTTTGTGAATTGATGGTTTTTTCTGTTAAAGTCGTAGCGCTATTCCAATCAATTCAATTTTTTCGTGTTAATTTTGGTTTGTGAAAAAAATCCTTTCAATACTGTTGTTGATGGTTTACACTGCTGCCAGCAGTGGTACTGTTATCAGTGCACATTATTGCATGGGTGATTTGGCTGCCGTTTCAATCGGGGAGCAGGACAGGGATGGCTGTGAATTTTGTGGAATGGAAGATGAGGGATGTTGTCACGATCTGGCCAAGGTCATCAAAATTGACAATTCTGTTCTTGAGAGCCAAGTGAGTCATGCCATTGATTTCAACCCTGCATTTTCTTCACTCTTCGTTTTTGGCTTATACAATCGTACGTTTACTGGTAAAACGCCCAATACAAAAACTTTTTTTCAGAGGCCGTTTATCAAGCCTCCTCCCTATCTCCTGCATTGCAATTTCAGGATTTGAGTTGTTTTTGGGTGGTAATTGACTACTCAACCATTATATTACGCTAGTCATCCTAATTTTATTGAGCATTAAATTTAAATAAAATGAATACAAGAATATCATTTTCAATACTCCTGTTCGCGCTATTGTTCTCCACTTCAATGTTTGCCCAAAAATCAGAGGAAATCAAGGTTTGGGGAAACTGCGGAATGTGTAAAAAAGTCATTGAAACTGCAGCATTAAAAGCCGGAGCATCAACAGCAAGCTGGAGTGAGGAAACCAAAATACTCAATGTTTCTTACAAGCCAAAGAAGACAGATGGCAAAGCCATTCAGGAAGCTGTTGCCGCATCTGGTTATGATACCCAGGATGTAACGGCACCAACGGAGGTATACAACAAACTGCATGGTTGCTGTCAGTATGAAAGAAAAGCTGCCTCAGTTGTGGCCAAAGATGGTGCCAAAAAAGAGTGTTGCGGCATGGAAAACTGTGACCACAAGATGGACTGCTGCAAAGACGGAAAATGTGAAAAAGACAAGGCTTGCTGCAAAGATGGAAAATGCGAGAAGGGCAAGGAATGTTGTAAGAAATAATCATTCAACAAAGGGCCTGCGACTTCAATAGCAGGCCCTAACTTCAACCATCATGACTAAAATATTAAGCCTGGCCATGGGTATGATCCTATGGTCAAATATTTCATTTTCACAAATCAACAAGGCCAGTCTGCAAGCCAGCGGCCTGACCTGTGCCCTTTGTGCAAAATCCATTTATACCAACCTGACTTCCCTTGATTTTATTGATAGTGTGGATACAGATCTTGAAACATCATCTTTCTTGCTCGTTTTCAAGCCTGGAAGTAAACTAGACATCAATGCAATACGGAAGAAAGTGGAAGACGCGGGTTTCTCTGTTTCAAAGCTTTTGTTGAAGGTAGATCAGGCTGGTTTAGCCATTGGGCATGATAAAAAGGTCAAAATAGGGGATAATGTTTTCCACTTTATTGATGTCAAAGCCCAGCAATCTCCCTCCAGTTTTGAGATCAGGGTGATTGATCAAAAGTTTTTAACAGCCAAGGAGTTTAAGAAACTGACCTCGGGATCAAAAATCTCATGTTTTCAATTCACCAAATCTCTCCCCTGCAGCATGCCGGAAGGGTATAAGGGGGCAGTTGGTATTTTTCATGTTACTTTATGATACATTACAAGTTGAGGTTATCCTCTCTCAGTTTTGTCCTTGTATTTTTTTGCATCAACGTAAGTGCCCAGGAATTGTATGTATACAGTGAGCCGGCCTCCAATGTTCCTGCAAAATCTTTGTCTTTTAAATATGCTGGCAAGTGGATGAGTGAATCTGAGCTTGGCCACCAACATACAACTGTAAGGCATATGGCGGAATCATCCATAGGGTTGGGTAAATTCCTTATGCTCAGGCCCGCACTGAGCTTTGGCAACATGTACAATGAATATCCGGACCAAAAGTTGCGGTTCGAATCTGCCTCCATTTATGCAAAACTGAGGTTGTTGTCCGTTGATGATATTCACCGGCATTTCAGGGCCGCCGCATTTGTTAAGGGGATCTTCAGTAAAAACGATTTGCAATATGCGGAAATTACCAGTGATGGAGACCAGACAGCCATTCAAGGTGGGTTGATCCTCACACAATTGTTGCACAAACTTGCCATCTCTGGCACAGGCTCCCTGGTGGAGGTAATGCATACAGACAGGTGGAAAGATTTTGGTAGTCAAACTTTTTATGGTTACCAGGCCTTTAATTACAGTCTTTCTGCAGGATATTTGCTCTTCCCCAGAAAATATAAAAGTTATGAGCAGACCAACTGCAACGTTTATGTAGAATTGATTGGTTCAAAAGGACTCGACAGGGATTATGCGTTTACCGACCTGGCTCCAGCCTTGCAGTTGATTCTAAACAGCAATGC
>JBJOOI010000086.1:0-6567 GCA_046051375.1 Bacteroidota bacterium
GCAATACCGCCACCAATCTGGAAAAAGCCTACGCCCTTTCCACCACTGTTCTGGCGGTACCAATCGGCCAGCCAAACCATGTATTCAATACCACTTTTCATGGTGGTGGCCTTCATTTCATTCTTGATGATATAGGAGGCAAAGATATTGCCCATGGTGCTGTCTTCCCAGCCACCAACAATAATGGGGAGGTTGCGCTCTGCAGCGGCAATCATCCAGCTGTCTTTGGTATCGATTTCATAATCAGCCTTCATCACACCGCTGTTCAGCAGTTCATACATGAACTCATGCGGAAAATATCTTTCACCCTTCGCATCAGCATCTTTCCAAAGCTTCACGATATGGTGTTGTATCCTTCTGAATGCTTCCTCTTCAGGAATGCAGGTATCGGTTACCCTGTTCAATCCCTGCTCCAGCAATTCCCATTCCTGTTGAGGAGTGAGGTCGCGGTAGTTGGGAACACGCTTGTAGTGGCTGTGTGCAACCAGGTTCATGATGTCTTCCTCCAGGTTGGCGCCTGTGCAGGAAATGATATCCACCTTTCCTTGCCTGATCATTTCTGCCAGGGAAACCCCCAGTTCTGCAGTGCTCATCGCACCCGCCAGGGTAATCATCATTTTACCTCCTTCGAGCAGGTGTTGTTCGTAGCCTTTGGCAGCATCAACAAGTGCAGCTGCATTGAAATGACGGTAGTGGTGTTGAATGAACGCTGAAACAGGACCTTTTGCCATATGCTTGATTTAAGAGGGGCAAAGGTAGCAGTTTTGGCGACTACTTGTGTGCAACAAACACGGGTATCTTGTGCTGTTCAATCACATCAGATAGGAAGCTTTTTTTGAAGAGATTGGAAAGCTCACTTCTTCCGTAGGCGCCTGTCACCAGCATGTATTCTGTTTGTTCAGCTACCCAATTGGCGAAGGTTTCGGCTGTTTCATGTGTGACAGCTTCAAGGGTCAGGTTGGAGAAATGCTTGGCGGCCAACTCTTCAATCAGCTCCTGGTGTGGGAGGGGTTCATTTTTATCTTCCAGGGAAATCAGTTTGGTTTCCCAATGAAACAATTGGGGGAAAAGGTAGGTGAACTGCTTGATGGCAAAGACGGAATCAGCTTTTCCGTCGTAGGCCAGCATGATCCTGCTGGGCAGTGCAAATTTTTCGGGCACCAGCAACACAGGGCATTCTGTCTGGCGAAGTATTTTCCTGAGGTAGTCATTGGGTTGTTCTTTGCCAACATTTTCATAGAATATCTCACTGCTCAGGATCATGAGGTCTGCAAAACGGGTTTCGGTTTGCAATTCCTGCAGGGCAAACAGGTCTGTATCGCGATGGCTTCTGTATTCAAGCCCTGCATGCTGGCATTTTTGTTCAAAATAACGCATGTTCCGGTTGATCAGGCCTTCATCCGATTGGGGAGGGGCAACCGTAATGGGAGTGGCTGTACCCATTCCACTGTATCCGATGATGTCGCGGTAGTCAATCGGTTGCAGAAATACACCCGTGGCCAGGATGGGCTCAAATTCATTGAGAAAAGAGGCCATGCGGAAAGCGCCTTCTGAAAAATGGCTGCCGTCAAAAACAAGGAGAATTTTTTTCATGCTGGTGTGATTTGAGGGGGTATTAAAAAATAAGCTTTGGTCCGTTGATCGATTTCAGGAATTCACGCAATTCTTTGAGCATGGCATGTTCTTTTTCATTGATATTGTGATAGGCGTCTGCCATGTGTTCCGAAAGACTGATGCAAACATCCAGGTCCTGGTCGGTCAGTTCATTTTTATAGGCTTTTGCGAAGTCCAGGAATTCCTGAAATGCTTCTTCCGCATTGGTATAGCTGTCTTCAGTCGTATCAAAAGAAAACTGTGTGATCCAGGCTTCATTGGATCCAAATCGGTCTTCATCTCTTTCCTTGTGCAACAGCCTTTCCCTGATCAGTTGGCTCACAGCTGCCTTTTCCTGCTCGGTTACCGTTTCGTCAGCGATGGCAATCGCGTATAATAACTTACCCAATTCCTTATAAAACAATGCGGTGCCCATGGCATGGAATATTTATACAAATAAAGCAATCCCGTGATCCAGTTTGGCTGACGGCTGTCATGGTCGTTCATTTTTTTTATCATGCACCTTTTTGGTTGACGGCGAACTTTGAAGACAGTTCCCGTGTTTACTAACCATACATTGCCTTAACTTTACGCACATGATAGCCGTTCTGTATTTTTTGATTGTTTTGGGTGTTTTTTTGCTGATGGAAGCCATCACCTGGTGCACCCACCGCTGGGTGATGCATGGGTTTCTTTGGTACCTGCACAAGGACCATCACCAGGTGGAGCCGGGTTTTTTTGAGAAAAATGATGCATTTTTTGTGATTTTTGCCATTCCCAGCATGTTGAGCATCATGTATGGCATGCAAACTCCAGGTTTTTGGTGGCTGCACGCCATCGGTTTTGGCATCATGGCCTATGGTTTTGCCTATTTTATTGTTCATGATGTGATCATTCACCAACGATTCAAGTGGTTTTCGAGAAGCAACAATACCTATATCCGTGCCATCCGGTGGGCCCACAAGATGCACCACAAGCACCTTCACAAGCACCAGGGCGAGAGCTTCGGAATGCTCTATGTTCACAAGAAATACTGGGAGAAAGTAAGAAGGGATAAACAGCTCATGAAAGGCAAGAAGGTGGAGTATGCCCCTGAAGGATAGATACGATTATATTGTCACAGGCGGTGGCTGTGCAGGATTGAGCTTTATCCTCCATGTGCTCCAAACGCCATCCCTTTCCAACAAGAGCATCCTGTTGATCGAAAAAGAGCAAAATCGCACCAATGATCGAACCTGGTGTTATTGGGAAAAAAGTTCCGGTTTTTTTGAGGAAATTGTTTTTCGAAAATGGGACATGGCCTGGTTCCATGGTCTTGGATATGGTGCATTGAAACAACTGGGGCCCTATGCCTACAAAATGATCCGGGGGATCGACTTCTACAATCATTGTTATGATCGTATCGCCCAATCGGGAAGGGTTGATCTGCTGCATGAGACAGTCAACGGGATTGAAAATACAGACGATGGCGTTGTTGTCCGCGCGGGAAATGAAATTTTCCGGGGAGATTTTGCCTTCAACAGCATTCTTTTTGAACAGCCAATATTGAAGGATAAAACAATCTATCTTTTGCAGCATTTCAAGGGTTGGATCATTGAAACAAAAGAGCCTGTTTTTGATCCTGAAAAACCAACGCTGATGGATTTCAGGGTGGGTCAGGAGGAGGGAACCACCTTTGTTTACGTGATGCCATTTTCTGCTACCAGGGCCTTGGTGGAATTTACACTTTTTACACCCAAGCTGCTGGAACAGGATTCGTATGATCAAGGATTGAAAGACTATCTAAGGGATTTTTTAAAATTAGAAGAATATACTGTTGTTGAAGAGGAATTTGGGGTGATTCCGATGACAGACCATGTTTTTAGTCCCACCGATGGAAATATTGTTCATTTGGGAACAGCCGGTGGGCAAACAAAACCCTCCAGCGGATATACCTTCAGGTTCATCCAGAAGCATGTTGCTGCTGTGGTAGACCAATTGGTGCTTTCAGGTAATCCGTTCCTGAAAAAATCGGTTTTGCAGAAAAGATTCATGTGGTACGACAGGGTATTGCTTCACATGCTTTTTTATAAAAAGATGCCGGGGGCGAGGATTTTTACCCTCTTGTTCAGCCGCAACCCGATACAGCGAATTTTCAGGTTCCTGGACAATGAAACCAAGTTGCCCCAGGAGCTGATCCTGTTGAATACCCTTCCACAGTGGCCTTTCATGAAGGCTGGGTGGAAAGAGTTGTTCAAATAGCCCTCAGAATGCTTGACTTTTCAACATTTTTTTCTTTTTTATTTCCCTGTTCGCCCAATAAATCAATTTGGTTGACGCAATCCCAATGGCAGCACCCGCGAGCACATCGCCCAGCCAATGTTGGTTGTTGTAAAGCCTGAGATAACCCGTTGCAGTTGCTGTTGCATATCCAGCAAAACTGATCCAGGGGGAATGATGCCCAAATTCCTGGTGGAGGAACTCTGCTGCCACAAATGCTGTGCTTGTATGTCCGGAAGGGAATGAACGGAAATCGGATTTGTTGGGGCGCTCCCTTCCAATAATTCTTTTCATCGGCTGAACAATGGCTGCGGCTCCGACATTGCCCAAGGCATATAAAAGCAATTGTTGTTGGGGCCTATTTCTTCCTTTCAGCCCTGCTGCATCCAGGGTGAAAACGGCTGCTGCCGGTAAATATTGGGTATAATCATCGATGGAAGTCAATTTTCTGTTGGGATTGAAACCATCGTAAACAGTTTCTTCAATTTTTCTTCCTGCAGGAATTCCAGCGATACCTGCACCAGTCAAGAACATTGCTGATGGAACAATGAATTGCTTCGCTGAAGATGTTGGCTGAGGGATAGAATCTGAGAAGTGGTTATCTAGGGCCAATGCAACAAATGGTTGGAAGATGCATGTCAACGCAATAATCAGCAGTGAAACTTTTTTCATCTTTTTATAAATAATTAATTATCAAGTAAATATAAAATTTAAACATTGAATTTATGCATGGGTTTTTGATTGAAAGATCTGCAATAAATCACTTTTCTTTGATTTTCCTCCATTTTTAGTTTTCCTTTGCATCCCGTTACCAATCCTACTACCTCCTCAGTTGAGTTTCTATCCGTTGAATGACCATCCAATTTCATTAGGTCAAACCCATCATTTTTACTGTCTACATATTTAAACCATGCATATGACTGATTCATTCAGAAAATTACTGTTCATGTATTTGGTGGCTTTTATGCTGCCATTCATTTCAATTCAGCAGACAGCTGCTCAGGTTGGAATATGCGATCCTGCTCAGAAATATGACAGGATTGTCAGTGGCTTTCACCAATCTATTGCGCAAAAAAGCGATGGAAGTTTTGTGGTATGGGGTGAGTCCTTTGCCAATAACGGAACCGGAAATGTTTTGTCGCCAATTGCATTGAATGCAACCAATTATCCGGCAATGACCGGTACTCCATTGAAGGCCACAATTGGAGGTGCGGTAGTTACAGTCTCTACCGCTCAGGGGATTTTATTGACCAGTTCCGGACTTTTCGCATGGGGATCTGAAGGTGCAGTGTTGAGTGCTGATTTAACAACCAGCAAAACATTTCAGAAAATTGCAACACCCACAGGCGGAGATGCAGCGACCAGCCTGCCAACAGGCGTAACGCCAGCCAGTGTGACCATGTTGTTTGCTTCATACCAAACGCTTGCTTTGGTAACCACGGCGGGTAATGTATGGGTCTTGACACAAGCCAGCGCTAATCTTCAGGGTGATGGAACAGCATTGTCTGCCACCACCTGGCACAAGGTGAAAACAGCTGCTGGCGTTGATTTGACAGGAATCACAGCCGTACGGGGTGAAGTTAGCACGGGTTCATTAAATGCATTGATGGCACTCAACTCAACCGGTCAGGCCTATGCATGGGGATCAAGCATTTACCTTGGCAATGCAACAGCATCCACATCAAAAAATTATGCAACATTGATGACCTTGCCTGCTGAGTTCAATTCATCCAACGTCCCCAAATTGATTGGAGTAACCGGCGGTATCAATAACGACAATACTACAAAAAATACTTTTTATGTGTTGAGTAATTCCGGATCGCTATATGCTCTTGGGGCAAATAATTTAAAGCAATGTGGTGATTTTACCACCACTGAGAGAACTTCATGGGTAAATGTCAAAAGAACAAGTACAAGCGTTTTTACCAACGTTACAACAATCTCTGCTCAGGAACACGACAGCAGAGCTCCTTCCATTGCTGCGGTAACATCAAACGGGGATCTCTATACATGGGGTGAACAAGAGAGGTTTATGTTAGGAAGACCTACGGCTAACGCTTCTTTTGATCCCGGAATACCATCAAGTTTTACTCCTGGAACTGATATTGCTTTATTTGCTGAAGTCGGAGGCCATACCATGGTTTACGTCAAGGAAGGAAGCAGTCGATTCTGTTATGTGGGGCATAAAGTGGACGGAAGCATGGGAGATGGAGTGTCAACAGATGTGGAAGTTTCAACTTTCAATTGTAGTTCAACGCCAGAAATTGATCTTTGTAAACCAACAGTTGTATCAGCTACTCCTACTGTAACTGCTGCAGGCAGTTTAACAGCAATGACTGTTTGTGCTGGTTCAGCTTCTGCTTCACAAAGCATCACAGTTTCCGGTGTGGACCTTACTGCCAATATCATTGTAACTGCCCCAACGGGATATGAACTGTCTCTTTCAAGCACTACCGGTTTTGGTGCATCTGTAACACTCAATCAGGTTTCCGGAGCAGTTGCTGCCACAACAGTTTATGTTCGCCTAGCAGCAAGCGCAATCAATGGAGCCTCTGGTAATATTGTTGCCAATTCCACAGGCGCTACAGATAAAACCGTTGCAACGGTGGCTGCTATTGTTAACCCGATTCCATCCACACCAACAATTGCTGCAGGTGGTCCGACAACTTTCTGCGCAGGTGGATCTGTTGTATTGACTTCATCATCTGCTACTGG
>JBJOOI010000087.1:0-6651 GCA_046051375.1 Bacteroidota bacterium
CGATTGAAATTGAGGTAACAAACCCTGTTGCCGCAAGTCATCTCACCAGGCTATGGAACAACGATGCCTTTCACCATACCAAAAACAAGGAGGCTTCTTTTATTCATCCCTGGAGCAACTATTTCAGCATTGCATTGTTTTCCATTGCCATCATTGCAGGAATCTACTGGCAGGCAACCAACCCAGCCAATACCTGGAAGGCCGTCACTTCCATCCTCATCGTAGCCTGCCCTTGCTCCCTTTTGCTCTCCGCCACTTTTACTTTTGGCAACCTCATGCGCATCTTTGGAAAAAGGGGATTCTTCCTGAAAAATGCCAATGTCATAGAAAGAATTGCAGAGGCTGATGTGGTGGTCTTTTGCAGCCAACAGGCACAGCATTCAATATAAAGGAAAACTGATCAGCTTCATGGAAGCCACAATGATCAAATCTGTGGTCATGCAATCCAACCATCCATTGAGCCGGTCGCTATCGGAGTGGAACGACTGGGACAACATAGCAGAGGAACCACAGATTACGGCTTATGAAGAACGGCCTGGCCAGGGCATTGCAGCAGTGTTTGAAGGGCAACAGATTCGGTTGGGGAAATCCAGTTTTGTTTGTGAGAACAGGTGGTTTTCCGAAGCTCTTGCTGAGGAAGGTTCAACCATACACCTCAGCATCAACGGGCTTTACAAAGGAAAATTCAGGATTGCAAAGGACTACCGCAAGGGAGTTTTTGACATGATGCGATCCTTGATGCATGCAGGAAAAGAGGTACACATCATCAGTGGCGACAATGCCCATGAGGAGCAATTTCTTCACACGCAATTGGGCAATACAGCAACAATGTTCTTCAACCAGTCTCCGGAAGATAAATTGCAGTACATCAAATCTTTGCAAGAGAAAGGAAAAAAACTGATCATGGTGGGAGACGGATTGAATGATGCCGGAGCCCTGCAACAAAGCAATGCGGGCATCGCTGTTACAGACAATTCCAATTATTTCACCCCCGCTTGTGACGCCATTCTTGAAGGCAAAAACATGGCACAGCTCCATCAACTGATCAATATCACATCATCTGGGAAAAAGATTGTCACCGCCAGCTTTGGTCTCTCTATTGCCTATAATGCTGCAGGCATGTATTTCGCCACCCAAGCCCTGCTCTCACCAATGATTGCAGCAATCCTCATGCCCGCAAGCACCATCAGCATCATCCTGCTCGCTTACCTGAGCACCAGGATAACCAGCAAAAGCATTGGTTTACCGATCATGTAAAACATGACGAAAATCAGCTTTTCCCTTGAGCATTCTCATCAACACCCGTTGCTTGCAAAAATACCTTTGAGCAAAATCATTCGTTGAGCGTCATCATCATTCTGATCATCGTCAGCCTGCTCGTGGCTTCAGGTTTCCTGATTGCCTTCATCTGGTCAGTTTCCCATGGCCAATATGATGATGATACATCTCCCTCTATCCGCATGCTATATGATGACCACCCCAAGACAACAACTCCTTCAAACAGCCAAAACCCCTAACATGCACATTGAAAAGTTCTCTTACGACAACAGGATCGTCAGAAATTTCGCCTTTGCCACAGTCATCTGGAGCATCGTTGGTATGCTCATTGGTCTATGGGTAGCACTGCTCATGGTGTTCCCTGAACTCAATATCGGTGGCATACCGGTGGGAAAAGAAACGATTGGACTCAGCTTCGGCAGGCTCAGGCCCCTGCACACCAATGCCGTCATTTTCGCCTTTGTTGGCAATGGTATTTTCATGGGCTACTATTACTCGATCCAACGATTGCTCAAGGCTCGCATGGCCAGTGACCTGCTGGGAAAAATCCACTTTTGGGGATGGCAACTGATCATCGTTGCTGCAGCCATCACCATTCCATTGGGCATGTCTACCGGCAAGGAATACGCAGAACTTGAATGGCCCATTGATATTGCCATCACCCTGATCTGGGTGGTATTTGGGCTGAACATGTTCATGACCATCCTCAAAAGAAGAGAGCGTCATCTCTATGTTGCCATCTGGTTCTACATCGCAACTTTTGTAACCATTGCCGTGCTTCATATCGTCAACTCCATTGAACTTCCCATTTCACCATTCAAAAGCTACTCCTGGTATGCAGGTGTACAAGATGCATTGGTGCAATGGTGGTACGGACACAATGCCGTTGCTTTCTTCCTGACAACACCCTACCTGGGCCTGATGTATTATTTCATGCCCAAGGCTGCCAACAGACCTGTATACTCTTACAGGTTATCCATCATCCATTTCTGGGCCCTGATCTTTTTGTATATATGGGCCGGACCACACCACCTGTTGTATACTGCCCTTCCCAACTGGGCACAGTCACTTGGCGTTGTATTCAGCTTCATGTTGATTTTTCCCAGCTGGGGAGGCATGATCAACGGTCTGCTCACACTGCGTGGTGCATGGGACAAGGTAAGGGAGGATGTAATCCTGAAATTCATGGTCGTTGCCGTTACCGCCTACGGTATGTCCACTTTTGAAGGCCCGATGCTTTCACTGAAAAATGTGAATGCGATTGCACATTTCACCGACTGGATCATTGCACATGTGCACGTGGGTGGGCTCGGATGGAATGGCATGCTGACTTTCGGTATCCTGTATTGGCTGATTCCAAGGATTTATAAAACAGATCTTCACTCTAAGAAACTCGCGAATGCCCATTTCTGGATTGCCACCTTGGGAATTCTTTTTTATGCAGTGCCCCTGTACTGGGCAGGATTCAAGCAAAGCCTCATGTGGAAAGAGTTTACGGATGCAGGCAACCTGAAATATCCTTTCCTTGAAACCGTCACCCAGATGAGGCCTTTCTATGCGCTGCGGGCCTTCGGGGGAACCCTATATTTCGCTGGCGCATTGCTGATGATGTACAACCTTGCAGCAACGGTTAAAAAAGCCAAAGGCGTTGTTGATGATGATGCAGAGGCCCCTGCACTCGAATCATCCTATCAGGCACATGGGACAGAACATTGGCACAGGCCCATTGAAAGAAAGCCTTTCCCTTTTTTGGTGCTTACACTGATTGTCATTTTGATTGGCGGCGGGCTGGAACTCATTCCAACATTTTTGGTCAAATCAAATATCCCAACCATTTCAAGTGTTAAACCGTATACACCACTTGAACTGCATGGACGCGATATTTATGTACGCGAAGGATGTTATACCTGCCACTCTCAAATGGTCAGGCCTTTCCGCTCAGAAACTACGCGGTATGGAGAGTATTCCAAAGCTGGTGAATTCGTCTACGACCATCCCTTCCAATGGGGGTCCAAAAGATCCGGACCAGACCTTGCAAGAGAAGGAACAGGCAACAACAAAAAATCCAACAGCTGGCATTATAACCATTTTGATAATCCGCAGGCCCTGTCTACCGGATCCATCATGCCAGCCTATTCATTCATGATCGAACATGAGCTTGATACCAGTACAACGGCAGCTAAAATAAAAGCGATGCAAACCCTTGGCGTTCCTTATGAAGAGGGATATGCTGGAAAAGCCAATGCAGACCTCATGCAGCAAGAGAAAAGCATTGCTGAGAATCTCAAACAGGATGGCATACAGACAGCGCCCAACAAGGAAATTATCGCACTAATCGCTTACATGCAACGGATGGGCGTTGACATTGAAAAATTTAAAACAACCAAAAACTGATACCATGTTCAAGTTCATCAAACAGTATGCTGAGAAGATAGAAGGCATAGCCATTTATCCGCTCATCAGCCAACTCATTTTCGTTGCATTTTTTGTCTTGGTACTCGTGTATGTAAGTAAGATGAAAAAAACAAAGATTGATGAGATGAAAAATATGCCACTTGACCAATAACCTCCAAATCAAGAAAGATGTCAGAATATAATCAAACATACCTGTTAATGGCCATTGCAATCGTATTGGTTGCGGTAATATGGATTCTTGCACAAGTGCTGATCACCCTTTCAAAATCAATCCTGAAAAAAAGAAAATCAGGAATGGATTATAAAAACCTGATCATCATCCTGATGTGCTCTGTATTGAGCTCTACAGCATCCGCACAAGATAATTATTTGGTAAAAGGATTGGATACCAAAGGCAAGATTGGAGGCATGGGAAGCATGGATTTCTTTGCCATGTCTACCGTCATTGGCCTTGAACTGTTGATCATTGTTTACCTGTCCATCATGATTCGCAGGTCCTTCAGGGAGCTCTCCGGAGAAGCCGATGCGGCACTCGCAAAATCAGGCGAACCTTCATCCTTCTCAACATGGTGGAGCAACTTAGACAAGAAGTGGATGACCCGTGCAGTACCTGTAGAGAAAGAGTCAGATATCCTGCTGGACCATGACTATGATGGCATCAAGGAATTGGACAATGCACTTCCACCCTGGTGGAAATATGGATTCTACATCACCATCGTTGTTGCCTTTGTGTACATCTACGCGTTTCATGTTTCAGGAGATGGAAAAAATCCTGAACAGGAATATGCTGCTGAAATGGCAGAAGGGATGAAGCTGGAAGAAATCTACAAAGCAAAAACAAAAAACCTTGTAGATGAAAACAATGTTGTCCTTTCCGATGCCACTGGTATTGCAGAAGGGAAAACACTTTTTATACAATCTTGCATTGCCTGCCACGCAGCAGATGGAGGAGGAGGAATCGGCCCGAACCTAACAGATGAATTCTGGATACACGGTGGATCAATGAACAATATTTACAAAACCATCAAGATTGGATATGCTGAAAAAGGGATGCAATCATGGGAGTCTATGTACAGTCCTGTTCAAATGAAAAACCTTGCCAGTTTTGTGAAGTCATTGCAGGGCACAAAACCTGCTGTTCCAAAAGACCCTCAGGGCAGCATTGATCAAGCAATTGTTTTACCTGCAGACAGCACAGCGCCAATGCCAAAAAAATAAAGATGATCAAGGCAACAGAAAAAGAAAATGTAATTGACCAGGCTTTCAGGGATTCCGTTGGCACCATTGACCAACAAGGGAAGCGCAAATATATTTTCCCTAAAAAACCGAAAGGACCGCTTTATAACAAACGAACCATTGCGTCAGTTGTGTACCTCATTATTTTTTTTTCTTTGCCATTGATCAAGGTGCACGGTGAACCATTGATCATGCTCAATATCCTGAAACGAAAATTCATCATTTTCGGACAAATATTCGGACCTCAAGACTTTTTCATTTTTGCCCTGGGGATGATCACCTTCATTGTATTCATCATCCTTTTTACCGTGGTCTTTGGACGTGTTTTTTGCGGATGGGCCTGCCCCCAGACGATTTTCATGGAAATGGTTTTCAGGAAAATTGAATACTGGATAGACGGCGACTTCAACAAGCAACAACAGCTGAAAGCCATGCCTTGGAACGGTTTCAAGATCAGGAAACGTGCTTTGAAAATTATTGTTTTCTATCTCATCTCCTTCCTGATTGCCAATTATTTCATGGCCTACCTGATCAGCATGGATGAAGTGATGCGCTATGTGCACGAAGGTATTGCTGCACACAGCGGTACTTTTTTTGCGCTGATTGTTTTCACCAGTATTTTCTTTTTTGTTTATTACTGGTTCAGGGAACAGGTCTGCATCGTTGTTTGTCCTTATGGCAGGTTGCAGGGAGTACTGCTTGATAAAAATTCCATCGTTGTCGCCTATGATTATCTCCGCGGGGAACCAAGAGGAAAAAAATCAACAGGAGATACTGCGGTGGGCGATTGCATTGATTGCAAGGCATGCGTAAGGGTTTGCCCCACAGGAATTGACATCAGGAATGGCACCCAGCTTGAATGCATCAACTGTACGGCATGCATTGACGCCTGCGATGAGATCATGGACAACCTCGGCAGGCCTAAAAAACTGATCAAATATGCTTCTGAAAACAATATTGTGAAAAAGGAGAAGTTGAAGATTACAGCAAGAACCAAGGCCTATGCTGTAGTATTGCTGATCATCTTTTCAGCGCTTGTAGGACTCCTTGTTACACGCGATGATGTGGATGTAACCATTTTGAGAACCCAGGGAATGGTCTACCAAAAAATGCCTGGGGGATACATTGGAAACCTTTACAGTGCAAGGATGTTCAACAAGACACACGAGGACATTAACATCAACCTCAGCGTTGCATCGCAGGATGGAGAAATCGAAATCATTGGTGCACCGCCGGTTGTTGGCAAAGAAAATTATGCTGTGGTTGTTTTCCTGATCAAGAAAAAAGCAACACGCATTACAAAAAGGAACTCCACCATCCTGATTCAAGTGCAGCCAGAGGGGCAGCCATCCATCACAAAAAAAACAAGCTTTATAGGGCCGGTTTCATTTTAACCATACTACCATGAAAATCAACTGGGGATACAAAATCATGCTCATCTATACGGTCTTTGTTTTGGGTATTTTAACCATGGTCTTTTTATCTGCGAAGGAGAACCGAGACCTGGTGTCTGAAAACTACTATGCAGAAGAAATCGCTTATCAAAAACTGATTGACCAATCCTCCAAAACCGCCGCACTGTCTGCACCGGTTGAACTGATGTTATCAGCCCATCAACTCATCATCCAATTGCCCAAAGAGTTTTATGGATTAAAGACAAATGGAGAATGGACGCTGTATTATGCAGCAGACAAGGCACGTGATATTGCGGGAAACATCCAT
>JBJOOI010000088.1:0-7865 GCA_046051375.1 Bacteroidota bacterium
GATATTGGCACGGGCACGGGTGGTGTCTTTCTCATCGCGTGTAGCCATGTAGGAAGGGCACATGGTTCCGCCAGACAAATGTGTTTTTCTGCAATCACCAGAACCATTGCATTGCTCCGCATGTTGAAGGATGTCTTGCTGGTGAAAACGGAAAATTGTTTTGAACTCAGGCGTAAACTGACCCGGCTCATACCGCAACATGCTATTCATCGGCGGTGTATCAACAATCTTGTTGGGGTTGAAGATGTGGTGCGGATCCCATGCATTTTTCACTTGCTTCAGCAAGCCGTAGTTTTTCTCTCCCACCATCTGCTTGATGAACTCTCCACGCAACCTCCCATCACCATGTTCACCACTCAATGATCCGTTGTATTTTTTTACCAGGGTGGCTACTTCTTCTGCGATGGTCCTGAACAACTGATTGCCTTCAACCGTTTTCAGGTTGATGATTGGACGAAGGTGCAACTCTCCGGATCCTGCATGTGCATAATGCACCGCATACAGACCATGTTTTTCAAGTATGGCATTGAACTCGCGGATGTAATTCGGAAGGTCTTCCACATCAACAGCAGTATCCTCAATCACGGGAACGGCTTTCTCGTCTCCAGGAAGATTGCTCAACAATCCCAGGCCTGCCTTTCGGAGGGTCCATATTTTTTTGGTGTCAGCACCAAAGAGAACAGGGAAATGATAGCCCAACCCTGCAGCCCTCATCTCGGCTTCAACCTGTTGGGTGATAGCAAGGATTTCTTCCCTTGTTTCCTTTACAAATTCAATCACAAGAATGGCACCAGGATCACCTTGTACAAAGAACCTGTTTTTGCTTTGCTCAATATTTCCTTTGGTGCACTCCAGGATATAATGATCAATCAGTTCACTCGCACTGGGCCTGTATTTGAGACCGATCAGGTTGGCATGCAAAGACTCATCAATGGAGTTGAAATGCACACAGAGCAATCCTGTTTCTTTGGGCGGCGCAGGCACTACATTGAGCTTGATCTCTGTGATGAAAGCCAGCGTTCCTTCTGAACCTGCAATCAGTGAACAAAAATTGAATGCCGGACCGCCTGCAGTGAAGGGTTCAGTTTCCACCAGCAAGTCAATGGCATAGCCGGTATTTCTTCTTTCAACAGATTTCTTGGGAAATTCTTTTCTGATCTCTACCTGGTTGTCATAATTGCCCAGGATGGATCGTATCGATTTGTAAATATTTCCCTCGAGGGTATTGAACTCACATTTTTCATGAAATTCATCCGTAGAAAGGGTTGAAAATATAGCCTCTGTTCCATCGCTCAAAAAAGCCTTCACTTCCAGCAAATGCTCTCTGGTACTTCGGTACACCACGGAGTTGGACCCACAGGAATTGTTGCCCACCATCCCGCCAATCATCGCACGGTTGGCCGTTGAGGTTTCCGGACCAAAAAACAATCCATAGGGCTTGAGAAACAAATTCAATTCATCCCTGATTACTCCGGGCTGCACGCGCACCCAGCCTTCTTCCTTGTTCAATTCAAGGATTTGATTGAAATGCTTTGACACATCAACGATGATGCCGTTACCCACCACCTGACCGGCAAGCGAAGTGCCCGCAGTCCTTGGAATCAATGAAGTTTTTTCTGCCTGGGCAAAAGCGATCAGCTGCTGGATATCATCAATCGTTTGGGGGATGGCAACAGCCAAAGGCATTTCCCTGTAAGCAGATGCGTCAGTAGCATACAGCGTGCGCATGGTATCATCGAGAAAAAGATCTCCCTGCAGCTGCCCTGCCAGCTTTTTCAGCTTGTCTTTCATTGCATCCATCATGAATTACAAATTTACCAATAAATTCCTGTTTGCTGCAGCGAGGTTATTTAACCTTGTCATAGCATTTTTAAGGGTAGCTTCGCTGTTCAAGAAAAACCAAGAATGATCTTCAAGATATTAACCATCATAGGCCTCGCCACTTTTGAGGTTTATGCAGCCATACCGGCAGGATTTGCCTTTCACCTTTCACCCTTTATCATTTTTCTTGCCAGTACTGCAGGAGGTTTACTGGGGGTATTTGCAGCTGCCTACTTGGGGGGCCTGCTTCAGCGGATGCTGGGCAAATACCGCAAGGGAAAGAAAGAGGAAAAACCCAAAAGTAAATTTGTGCTAAAAATCTGGGACAAATACGGACTGATTGGCCTTGGCATCATAGGCACGATGACCGTTGGAGGGCCCATCAGCATTGGCGTTGGGGTTGGGTTCAATGTTCCCGTCAACAAACTGGTTTTCTGGTGCTGCATGGGTGTGATTGCCCGCTGCGCACTCTTCACTTTTCTGGGAGAAGTGGGAATGAAAATGATCGGTAAGTAATAGCGTCAGGAAGGACTTGTTGATCAGCTTCCCCTTGAACCACCTGTTTTCACAGGCTTCTTGGCCGCTCCGGCAGATTTGGTGCTGGTTGGCTTGGTGATGAACTTTGAGGATCCGCCCTGCGTATTGCTCTTGGTGGTAGCCGTTTTGCTTTTGGCAGCTATTTTAGGATTGATGTGAAAGCCCATAGTAGAATATTATACTGCAAAATTAGGCTAAATAATCCAAACCGGGGTTTGACAGGGATACAAGGTTCCTTGACAGATATTCAATGTCAGGCACTCCGCTCATTTGAAAAGATCCCTCAGATCCTCCTTCTGATGACAGCAAAATAAAATGCTGACCTGATGCTGAATCCTAAGTGTTCATATTTGGCAATAGCACGGTTATTGTCTTGCTTCACATGCAAAAAGGGGATATCACCCCTTTGGATGATGGTTTCACAGGCATAAGACATGAGGTGAGATGCATATCCTTTTCCCAGATGAGCGGGATGGGTGCAAACAGCACTCACTTCAGTGTACCCTTTTACATGCAGCCTTTCTCCAGTCATGGCCAGCAGTTTGCCATCCGAATGAATGCCTACATAATTGCCGAAATCGATGGTGTGTTGTAAGAATGGTCCAGGTTTTGTCAGGGATGTTAGTTCAAGCATTGCGGGAACATCTTCATCGCCCAATTGGCGCATGGTCAAACTGCTGTCAAACAGGGGCTGAAACCTTGTGCAGACCATCTGGTACAATGGTGTTGTAAAAACAATCTCAAAACAAGCGGGAATCCTTACCTGATGAGCAATCATCACTGAGAAGCTCCTGTCTGCGGGCAATTCCTTTTCAAGCATGGCAAGGTCATGGTCATCCCAATGCTTCATGCCAACAAATGGTGATACATCTTCAGCAAAATACCGAACCGCATCATTTCCGCAATTCAGTCTTGCATCCTCAGTGCTCAAAGCCTCCCAAACGGGATTGTCCAGTATATGATTCATGTGCATGTGCTTGAATTGAAAGTCAATACCTATCTTTTAGCTAAAGACAATTGAATTCTGTGTAGTTTTAGGCATCAAATCAATGAAATACAAAGTTAGATGATGCAACACCGGCTTCCTGCTTATTTGATCATTATTTTCATGATGTTTGGATGCAAGAAAACAAATTCACAGCTATCCAATACATCAAATCCCATCGTGCTTGGCGGCGACCTTTCGTATGTGAATGAAGTGGAAGATGCAGGTGCCAAATACCAACGCAACAACAGCAGTGTAGACCCTTATGGACTGTTTGCTGAAAAAGGCTGCAACCTTGTACGCCTCAGGCTCTGGCATACCCCAAGTATCAATCGCTACAGCGGATTAGAAGATGTAAAAAAAAGCATTCGCAGGGCGAAATCAGCCAACATGAGGGTATTGCTTGATTTTCATTATTCGGATATATGGGCCGATCCGGGAAGACAGGATATTCCCAAGGCATGGTCTACCATTACAGACCAGAATATTCTTGGAGACAGCCTCTATGGCTATACGCTGAACACCTTGATGTCATTGAACAAAGAAGGGCTGCTTCCAGAAATGGTGCAGGTAGGAAATGAAATCAACAGTGAAATCCTGCAGCCCCAGGGAAAGGCAAAACCTGCCATCGACTGGAAAAGAAATGCATTCCTGCTGAACAAAGGCATTGCAGCTGTGCGCGAAGCCAGCAGCAAAAGCGGTAAAAAGATTGAAGTAATGCTCCACATTGCACAACCTGAAAATGCCATCAAATGGTTTGCCGATGCCAGCGCCAATGGCATTGAGCCTTATGACTGGATCGGCATTTCCTACTATCCCCTCTGGTCTACGGTCAAAATCAAAGACCTTCCTTACTTCATCAACAATCTGGTGACAACGCACAAAAAACAGCTGATGGTTGTTGAAACAGCCTACCCGCATACCCTCGCCAATGCAGACCCCGCCAACAATATTCTTGACGACAAGGCATTGGTCCCTGGATATCCTGCCACTCCTGCAGGACAAAAACAGTACATGATTGATTTGGTCAAACTGGTCATTCAAGGCGGTGGTGCAGGTCTTGTTTATTGGGAACCGGCATGGATCAGCTCTTCAGCCAGAACCCCCTGGGGGCAAGGCTCACACTGGGACAATGCAACTTTCTTCGACGCAGCAAACAAAAACGAAGCATTGCCGGTGTTTGATTTTTTCAATCAAAGCAACTACTCAAAAAAGTAATTTTATTCTTCGTGAACAGCATAGTGAAGGCATGTGACCCATGTCACTTTCAAAACGGTTGGGATGCCTTTACTTTACAGCAATGCGCCAAAATTCCAATCACCCCGTTCAACTGGGTTTGAAAGAAAATCTTCAGCAGTTTATGCTGCTGATTGTTGTCAATGCTTTTGTCGGCGCCATGATCGGCATTGAAAGGTCTATCCTGCCTGAGTTTGCAGCAGCAAAATTCAACATCGCCTCAACGTCAGTATTGCTCTCTTTTATTGTGATTTTTGGCATATCAAAAGCCATTGCCAATTATTTCTCAGGATTCCTGGCAGCAAAATACAGCAGAAAGAAAATATTGGTACTTGGCTGGATCATTGCGTTTCCCGTTCCGCTGATCTTCATCTATGCACCAAGCTGGTCATGGATTGTATTTGCCAATGTATTGCTGGGCATTCACCAGGGATTTACCTGGTCCAGTACAGTGGCCATGAAAATAGACCTGGTAGGGCAAAAAAACCGTGGATTTGCCATGGGTTTGAATGAATTTGCTGGTTATGTAGCAGTAGCACTCATGGCTTTTTTCACCGCTTTCATTGCAGACCGCTATGGCATCTTTCCCTATCCCTTCTACCTTGGCCTTGGTGTAAGTACAATCGGCCTTATCATGAGTATTTTGGTCATAAAGGATACCGCTTCATTTGTAAAAAAAGAATCCATCTTCATCGATCAAAAGCCCAGGCTGAAAAATATTTTCATAGAAACCAGTTGGAAAAACAGGCAACTGGGTGCTGTAACCCAGGCAGGGCTGATCAACAACCTCAATGATGGCATGATCTGGGGTTTGCTTCCCATCATCCTGATCAGGAAAAATTTCGGACTGGTAGACATTGGCATCATCAGTTCCATTTATCCCGCAGTATGGGGCCTTAGCCAAATCATCACGGGTAAAATGGCAGACCTGTTTTCCAAAAAAATGCTGCTGTTTTGGGGGATGCTTGTGCAGGCCATTGCCATCGTTTTGTTGACAGCAGCAAACAGCTATACTGAAATGGTACTGATCAGCATTGCAATGGGCATCGGCACAGCCCTTGTCTATCCTACTTTCCTGGCAACCATCAGCGACAATACCCATGCGTTGGACAGAGGGAAAAGCCTGGGTATTTTTCGTTTTTGGAGAGACAGCGGCTACGCCATTGGCGCAGTCATCACCGGTATCACTGCGGACCACCTGGGCATCAATGCTTCTATTATCCTGATCGGAATCCTAACCCTGCTTTCTGCCTTTTTCATTTTGTTCAGGATGAAACCACTTTCTGTTGTAGACTAATTTTTTAAGCGTCAATGTCTAAGCGACCAATAGGCCTTTGCATAACGGATACCCATGGCCCTTTGACCTGCTGCATTAAAATGAAGGTTATCACCCTTGTGGCCAAGATCGCCAGTGGCAATCACAGCAGTGTTTTTATCGGCTGATGCATAATCCCAAATGATTTGATTGATTTGCTTGAATTGTTTTGCAGCATTGATGTTAAAGGCGCCTAGTTCGCCCAGCAGGATGGGTAATTTCTTTTTACCAGCTTCTGCCCTGAAAATACCAAACAGCTTTTGCATGTTTTCCTTGTATACCGGCATGCCCTTTTCATTGGCATCGCCTTCACCCTGGTGCCAAAGGATTCCCTTGATGGTGCCGTATTGTCTGGCAAGGGCAGTCTTCTCTTTGAAATTGCTCAACAGCTTTACGCCACGATGAACCGAATCGCCCAACCACTGGCGGATATTGCTTCCGCCAACCGCAGCAGGGATGAGAAGGATACTGACATCATCCGGACAATCCCTGATCAGGGCCTTGGCAAATGAAAGACCACAATCCAATCCGGCCATGGTCGGTTCATAAAAATGCAGGGGTTCTTTTGCCAGGATGATATTGCCATTCTTGTCAATGGTGCCCGGCAAGGATGAAGACCCATGTTTTTTTCTTGTCTTGTGCAAACATGGAACTGACGCAGCATAAAAACAGTATAGAAAAAATATACTTCATGTTGATCGATTAATTCCACTGGATGGCAAAATAGACTGCAGGTCTTTTAGCAATGTTGGTGATGTTGTGTGGGATATTGGATTCCACCCAAGCGGCATCACCAGTAATGATTTTCTGTTTTGTTGTTCCCAGCACCATCTCCCCTTCTCCATCAATCATGAGGATGATCTCTTCAGTTTTATGGGTATGCGGCGGATGGCTGCTCAGACCAGGATTCAAGGTAGTGATATGGATGTCAAACCGAGGAGACATAACGATTTTTCTGTCAAACAATTGCCTTACACCACCCCTGTCGTGAGGCTTGAAATTCATGTCAAACCAATCCATCACAAAAGAGGGTCCTGCAGCTTTCCCCCTCGCAAGGTCTGGCTGTGCAGACGCCATCTGCATTTCATAAATTTCAACATCATCCTTGCGCTTGTTCTGAAATACAACATCATCGCCAGGCAGGAGAAAAACAACAGAGCCTTTGTCAAGGTCATGTGATACGCCATTCAATTCTACATGCACAGGACCATATTTGATGATGAAAAAAAGTTCATCCCCATTGGCTCCAGTGTTGAACTTTAATTTCTTCCCTCCAGCAATGGCATGGCCTTTCAAGACCTGTTTAGAGAAAATCGCGCCAGCGCCATCAAACATGGCTTTTTTGTCAGTGCCCCACTTGTAGACCTTTGTCTGGATCTGGGCTTGAGCAAACAACAAAACAGTTTGAAACAGTAGTACAGTTGTAACAATGATTTTTTTCATTTGGCTTTGATGATGTTGAACAAAATTAGACTGCTATGCAGCTCATATTCTTTCAAAAGTTAACCAATTTACGCGAAATCGTTTTAGAAGTTTGACATGAGCACAACAAGATTTAAATTATATTTATGTGATAAACACTACACCATGAACAAAGCAGGCTTTTTGATATCCATGTTGGTTGCTTTTGCAATACAAGACTCGGTAGCACAATCATCCCCAGATAAAAAACAACCCTCTCTTGGATACCGGTCTGCCAAGCTGATCAATGTAGGCAAGCTGCAATTCAAGGACCTGAACAGGAACGGAAAGCTTGACGCATACGAGGATTGGAGGCTTTCCAATGAAGTAAGGGCGAAGAACCTCCTGTCTCAAATGTCTGTAGAACAGAAAGTCGGTTTCATGCTCATCAGCACCACAAGACTCAAAAACGATCGGTCTTTTGATACGCAAAGATCAACAGATTCCATCAGCAGCGATTTTAATGAAGAAGACCAGGTGCAAAGCATGAACATGTTCACCAGAAAACCA
>JBJOOI010000089.1:0-6271 GCA_046051375.1 Bacteroidota bacterium
ACCTGCATCAGGCAATGTCGTTTTTAAACTTGTTTTGGCAGTAATCAACCAGTCATCATTTGCAATATTATTCACTGTTGTTCCGGGATCAAATTGAATAGGATATGCTGTTCTGATGGCAATACCATTGTCATTGTTAACTGAGTTGGAGGCAGACTTGCCCGGCTCACCAACATTCCAGGCATTAAAACCGGGTACCCCGTTTCCTTTGAGACTTAATTGTACCCATCCTGTATTGGCAAAAGTAGAGGTTACTGTAGCGCCAGTAAATGCTGGAGCAAACAATGGAATAACAGTACCATCGCTCAACCTGTTGCTGAGCGTCAACCCTTGTATCTGCCAACGCCTTTGAGCAGCCAAAGGATTGGATTTGCCTATATACCTGAACGCCAAACAAACGGAATCAGCAGTATTAAAACTTGAGATGTCAACAGAATCAGATGTTGTAAATGCGGTTCCCAAGGCTGTAGGCCATTTCGTATTGCGTGAAGTGATGTCCACCCAATTCGCCGATACAACACTGGCAGAATCATAATTCTTAAGGTTGGTGGAAATCAACAATCGTAAGCTGTCATTACCAGGAAGGACCCCTTGCTGCATTGAAGTCTGAAATACCAGTTTATTGATTCCGGCAATCATTCCTGTGCGCCCCGCATTCTGATAATTTTTACCCTGCTCACCTGAGTAAAAAATAAGCATATCCGGACCAGTATTGAAGGAGAAAACAACGGGCTCATTGACCTTTACATTTTCGGATGAAACTTTTACTGAAAATTCATCCACTGGGTCAATGGAATCGTATTTAGCGCAAGAGATCAGCAGTACACTGAATAAAAATATTCCTATAGATTTATTTATCATGTTTTGCATTTGAAATATATTTAAGATGACTACCAGCCTGTATTTTGAGTCAAACCCAGGTTCTGAGCAAGTTCAACTGCAGAAGGTATTGGAAATAAATTAAATTTCGCAGGGTTTTGAAGATAATTGGTTGATGCTGCTCCTGCTGCAAATCGGTATCCCGTTGGAGCTGCCGTATTTACCTCAGCCAGTAATTTTTGCATTACATCGGTCATCGTTCCCCATCTCAAAAGGTCCATTCTCCGAACACCCTCAAAACACAATTCACGGCTTCTCTCATCCATGATATCTTGTAAATTGAATGTTGTTACATCCAGGGATGGTGCTGGTACCATTGGATCTAAACCGTATGCTCTTCTTCTCACCATGTTGTAATACAGCAATCCATCAGCAGTTGGAGCACCATTCACCATAAGATCTGCTTCTGCCGCCATAAGCAATACATCAGCATATCGAATGATAGGGAAATTTGAAGAAGTATTGTTTTGAAGACGGATTGAGGGTAAATTCACTTCATACTCTCTTCTCCATTTTCCTACAGATCGATCGTACGTCGTTGGAAAGCCAGTGCCGCCGTTGGTTACATTGATTGCTGTAACCCTGCCGCCACTGACCGTTGCAGTGGCAACTGCTCCTGTTCCAACAGGTGTAGTGGTAGTGTTCGTTGCAAAACCAGTAAATGAAACCGTAGGAGCCACAGTATAACCAGAACCAGGATTGTCAATCACCACGTTCGTAATGGTGCCATTCGCATTGACATAAGCAGTAGCCGCCGCGCCAGTACCATTTCCCCCTGTAAATCCTACAGTCAGGGTGAAAAACCTGCTGGTACTTCCATTGGTCTTGTACATATAGGGTGCAATCGCCCAATCCCTTCTGAGATCTCCTGCTTTATAAAGATTATACAATTTACTGTGCGGCCGATATGTGCCTGATCCAAAACCCATGATTGAACCTGCCGTTGCATCCGGACAAAATACACCCATGATTGCACCCAGCGACTGTGTGACCAGGTATCCTGTATTGGCAAATGAACCTGTTGCGTTTGACTTGGATAAGAATGCAGCATCCCAAATCCCTTCTGTAACATTTCTGTCTTTACTGTTGTTTTGCATGTTGTTGATAAACACGCGGGCATATGCTGGCGTACCAGGCTCTAATGATGTAGTGTTCAACTGATGAATACCGGTTGAAATTAGTTTTTTCGACCAACTCAACGCTTGTGCATACCTTGTTTTATCATTTATTGGCTGTCCTGCGGCTGCTAAACAAACGCGAGCCAACATGGCTTGTATAGCTGATTTGCTGACCACGGTTGAAGTTGGTGCAGATGATTGCCAACTTTGAGGTGCTGTTATCGCTGGAACCATGGCCTCTGCTCCTGCCATCTCCTGAATGATAAAATCATAGACCTGTTTACCCGCTGTTCTTGGAATATTAAAATCTGTTCCCATCTCGGTAGAAAGTTTTTCTTTGATCGGAATACCTTCTACGCCTCCATACCTGGATTCAAGAATATAATAATAAAATGCGCGCAAGAATTTTGCCTGTCCAACAATATTGGCTCGTTTTGATGTATCCATGGTTATTCTGGATGCAGCATCAATGATAACATTTGCTCTCTCAACACCATTGTACAGTTGTCGCCAATGGTTCCCAATATTGGTTTCAGCACTGGCAATGTTGTATAGTTCTGTAAATACGGTTGATGCGTTTGTTCCATTGCGAAAAGATTCATCAGCACCAGCCTCAAAATAACCCCACATGCCCTGGCCGTAAAGAACATCCTGTTGCAATGGAGCATAGACCCCCACCAACTGATTCACCAATTGTGCCTCGGTAGTGAATGTAACAGGTTGAAAAAATATGGGTTGAAGACTGATGTCTTTCTTACAGCTGAGGAAAAACATCACTACAAAAACAACCGGAATCAATTTGATATTTCTTTTGAACATAATTTAAACTTTTGGGGTCAATCAGAAATTAACATTTGCACCAAATACAATGGCTGTAGCCCTTGGATATGGCGTATAATCATACCCACCTGCCAATGCAGTATATCCGCTGCTTGGCTGGATGAATGTATAACCAGCTCCACCACCAGAAGAGCTTCCTACATTGCTGCCACCAAATGGAGAGTTGGCCGGATTGCTGGCGCGGAATGTTGATACTTCGGGATCGATACCAGTGTATTTTGTCCAGGTGAACAGGTTTTGTGCAGAGGCATAGAGTCGAACGGCATTGATTCCTGCTTTACGGATCAGGCTACCTGGTAGATTATACCCAAGGGAAACGGTTTTTAACCGTATGAACGATCCATCTTCTATGACCCTTGATGATGGCCTTGGATTTGAACTTCCCACATCCCCCTTCAGGTTGAAACGGGCCCTGGGAATATCATTTGTAGGATTGGATGGCGTCCAGCGATCGGCATAGCTTGCAAACTGATTATAGTTCAACGAATAACCACCAGTGCTTTCAAATACAATTCGGTTTGCATTCAGTATCTTGTTGCCGTAGCTCCATTGCATGAATACATTCAACGACCAATTCTTGTATACCAGATTGTTTGTGAATCCACCCATATGTATCGGAAGTGGACTTCCTAAAGTTGTTTGATCATTGGCATCCACCACTCCATTTTCATTGATATCCTTGTACTTGGGGTCACCTGGTTGTACTGCAGGGGAATACGTTGGTATACCTGCTTTCAGCACATAGCTTCCGTTGGGCAAACGATTGAATTCATCTGTTTGGTATACGCCACCCCATGTATAACCATAGAACTGGCTGATTGGACCGCCCACTTTTGTCAGCCATGCTGTTGAATTACCCGTTAAACCCCAACCTGTTTGGATGGATTCAAGTCCATTGTAAAACGATATGATTTTGCTGCGGTTAAATGAAATGTTGAAATCAGATGTCCAACTGAAATTCTTTTTTGCAATGATTTGTGCGGACAAAGTGAACTCGGCTCCACTATTGGACAACCTGCCCACGTTCTGATATTGGGTATTGGCCCCATTCGGATAACCGGCACTGTTGGGCAAACGTACACCCAACAAGAAGTTGCGTGTATTTTTCTGATAAATCACACCTTCAAATGTCAGGCGCTTGTTAAAAAACTCCAGGTTCAAGCCAAGGTCAAACCCGGTAGTGGTTTCCCAGGTGAGATCATTGTTCCCATAGAAGAAGGGTGTAATACCCAGGTAATTAATATTGTTCCATGCATACCCAGTTGTTGGTGTCAATGATCCAAATTGTGAGAGATAGCTGAAATCTCCAACGCGGTTATTGCCTGTTGTACCATAACTCGCTCTTATTTTGGCATAATTTACCACTTTGCGAAGAGGCTTCCAGAACTGCTCTTCACTGATTGTCCAGGCAGCTCCTGTGGAAGGAAAATATCCCCATTGTTTACCCGGTGCAAATTTTGATGAACCATCCATGCGTATTGCGGACATCAGGTAATACTTGCCTGCAAAATTATAGTTTGCACGACCAAAATATGAATAGGATTGGTTATGGGTTCCGGATGGGAAAGCTGCAGCACTCGGAATACCAGTTGACATACTGATGATTCCCAGGTATTCTGTGGCCTGTGGAATATTGATGGCCGCAAACCTTGTTCCGGTTTGTTCTGCATACTGGTATTCAAAACCAGCCAACATGTCGTAATTATGATTTTTTCCAGATTTACCCACATACGAAAGGGTTTGGCTGGTAGAATACGTTGTGGCCAGTGAACGTTGAATGGACCCATTGATACCATTAACATTGGGAACAGCACCTGCAGCATTTTTGAATAAATTCCCCTGCTGCGTGTTTGAATTATAAAATTGCTCTAAGCTGAGATCTGTAGAATTGATACCACCTGCCGACCTGAATTTCAATTTAGGCAAGATTGAGTATTCAAGATACACATTGATCAGGGATGTATTGCTGGTTGTTTTGCGATATTCATTTTCTGCCTGTAACAATGGATTGACCAGATTATCCCCCAAGCTACTTGTTGTTCCATTAAAGAAATCCTGCAGATTGACACTATCGATCAGGTTGTTGGTTACATCAGGATTGGCGACGCCGGTTGTAGGCCTGTACTGCCACATTCCTTGTACAACACCACCAGCATTGCCGGTAGCAGCAACTGTACCAAAGGATACTGAATTGGCATAGCTCGCACTGACGCCTGATTTTAGTTTTTTTGACAGGGCCTGGTCGAGGGAAAAACGTCCATCATATCTTCTCAAACCAGTATTGATGATAATACCTTTTTGGTCAAAATAGTTACCTGATACTGAATAGCGTGTATTGGAATTACCTCCTGAAAGACTGAGTGAATGTGTTTTGATTGAACCCCTTCTCAACAAAAGATCCTGCCAGTCATATCCGGGAGCGGTTTTATAATAATCCAGATCAATACCTTTTAAAGGATCCAGATAAATCTGTCGAAATCTTGTACTTGGAATTGCAGGAGTACTGTTGATGCTATCCAACTCAAGCTGAAGTTTTACAAATTCATATGGGCTCATCATTTTTACACGATTTACATCGTTTTGAATACCATTTGAAAATGTATATGTTACCCTTGGAGGTCCTGATTTGCCTCGTTTGGTGGTGATGAGAATTACGCCGTTTGCACCCCGTGATCCGTAGATTGATACGGAAGAAGGATCTTTCAATATTTCTAGAGACTCAATATCATTGGGGTTGATTGAATTGATATCCATATTTTCTACGGGAAATCCATCAATCACATACAATGGGGAAGATTCTTGAGAAACAGATCCTCCGCGAATCGTGATATTGGCGGCACCGCCTGGTTGTCCGTCTGTCGAAACTACAGATACTCCCGCAACACGTCCGGCCAGCATTTGATCAAATGAAGCTACAGGTGCCTTACGCATATCCTCAATTGAAGCTTTACCAACGGAAGTAATCAGGTCTTTTCGTTTTGTTGTACCATAACCTATGACAACCACATCGTTCAGAGATGTTGAACTTTCACGCATGGTGATATCCAACTTTGGAGCGGTTCCAACCATTCGTTCAATTGTTTCAAATCCAACGCTTGAAAATGTTAGTATTGACTTGGGTCCGGCAACAGTGATTGAATAAATACCATCGGCATCTGAAACAACAGATTTGGATGATTCTTTTGCTGCCACTGTAACTCCTTTCAATACAGAACCATCTGCGTCTTTGATAACCCCCGTCACTTTCTTGGTACCCTGGGCTTGAGCTGTGGAAACTGAAAGAGCGAAAGAGAAAAGAATGAAAGAAAAGAATTTGAATACGCTGGAGCGGGTGTCTCTTCGTAAACATTTATTCCTCCGTGCTAAGAAAAAATTGAAC
This sequence comes from Bacteroidota bacterium, assembly GCA_046051375.1. Classification (GTDB taxonomy): domain Bacteria; phylum Bacteroidota; class Bacteroidia; order Chitinophagales; family Chitinophagaceae; genus Pollutibacter. The sequence continues at coordinate 6,217 of JBJOOI010000089.1, forward strand.
ATAAGATTCAAATGGCTTATTGTAAAAAAAATATTAATCGTCATTTAATACGAAC
>JBJOOI010000090.1:0-6220 GCA_046051375.1 Bacteroidota bacterium
CGGATTAACCTTCACCAAAGAAGTATTGCTTCTTGTTGTATTTCCACCATAGGTGACATCAAGATAATAGGACTGGTTTGTGAGGGGTGAAACTGAGATTGTTTCTGTAATGGTAGCTCCAGTAGACCATTCGAGGATCAGCGGACTCTTGTTTACTTCAGCGATGGCATGTCCTTTGAAAATAGTTGAGAATACGTTGGTCATGTCACTCCACCTTGACCCTGAGTTGTTTAAACCCAAAGAGGCATGATTGGCTCCTGTTGAGGATTGGAACACATTATCTGGTTCAACAGATGGCGGGTTGTTGTACCAATATTTAAATGTGGTATCCAACAACCTCCCGTCCAGCCATTTCCAACCACTGGAAGGTGTACCGGAGGCTTCAACAACAGGATCCTGGAAAAGACCAAGCCAAAAAAAAGTATTGGACTGGGTCCTGAGGGGAATCATGTTGTACACTGCATCATTTTCTTGAATACTGTCAATGACCCAAAGATCCATTCCGTTGGTTTGAGCAGACAGCCTTGCATCTGTCCAACTCCTGGACACGGTGTCCATAAAATAATCTTTCCCGTCAAAGCTGCCAATAAATTGGAAGCTCCCCTTATACAGATATGCATTGTACCGAATGGATTGTCCCTCACAGATGATACTATCAGCAGGTGTAATTTTAACAGCCAGTCCCTGCCCAAGGACAACCATATTGAGGAATAGCAAAATAAAAAAGAAAAAACTTTTAGGCATCATTCCAAGTACAATCTGATAAACTTTGCAGATATGTCATATCCGACATACCTGCAAAGGAAAAACATTTAACGCACTTGTCTTCGATAAATTGTGTTAAAACCATTAACTAAGGTTGGCCAAAGCTGCAGTTATCCTTGCCATGGCATCTTCAATTTTCTGCATGCTGTTGGCAAATGAAATTCTGATACAGGTCGGTTCACCAAAGGCCCTGCCTGTAACAGTAGAAACATGAGCGGTATTCAGTAAGTACATGCACAAATCATCAGCATCCTTGATCAGCTCCTCACCATTTTTCTTCCCAAAATATGCAGTCACCACAGGGAATACGTAAAAAGCTCCATCAGGCTCGGCTATCTGGATACCAGGAATGGCCTTCAAAAGACCCAGCATACGCGCTCTGCGGTGGCCAAATTCTTCGTTCATTGCTATGCTTGGAGCCAAATCTCCAGTCAAGGCGGCTATAGCACCACGTTGGGTCACAGCATTGGTGCCGCTGGTATATTGTCCTTGTAACTTCTCGCAGGCTTTGATTACATCCGGATGTGCAGCAATGTAACCCAACCTGTAGCCGGTCATGGCATATCCCTTGCTGAGGCCATTGATGATGATGATCCTGTCTTTCAGGTCCTCAAACTGAGCAATGCTCTCGTGCTTACCCACAAAATTGATGTATTCATAAATCTCATCAGAGATGATAAAAACATTGGGATATTTCCTGAAAACCTCTGCCAAAGCAGAAAGTTCATCCTTTGTATATACAGATCCACTCGGGTTACAAGGGGATGAAAAGATAAAAAGTGAAGTGGTTGGGGTAAGTGCCGCTTCCAACTCTTCTGCTGTTAATTTGTATTTATTTTCGATGGTAGTGCGCACAAGCGTAACTTTCCCTTCAGCAAGTTTTACAATTTCTGAGTAGGTTACCCAATATGGGGTTGGAATCACCACATCGTCTCCCTTGTTGACGATAGCCATCACCACGTTGGCCAGGCTCTGCTTGGCACCTGTAGACACCAAAATATTCTCAGGCTTGTATTCAAGGTTGTTGTCGCGTTTTAATTTTGTACACACGGCTTCCCTGAGGTCTGGATAACCTGCTACAGGAGTATAATGACTATAATTATCATCTACAGCCTTTTTCAGGGCCGATTTGATATGATCTGGGGTATCAAAATCAGGTTCTCCAAGAGAAAGATCAATCACATCAATTCCTTTTGCCCTCAATTCCCTGCCCAGTTTGGCCATTTTCAGTGTTTCCGGTTCTGCAAAGAGATCGAGGCGAGAAGAAAGTTTCATGCTGTAAAATTTTGGCAAAGTTAAAAAAGTCCTTGAATAAATGGCATTGAAAGTTAGTAACATTGCCAGAGCAGTCAGCCGTAAAAATCAAATGCCTAAAACAAATTTTGACCTCAAAATCCCTATCTTTGCGGACCCCCGACCCATCGGGGTTTCAATTTTTAAGCATAAACTAGAATTAACATGCAACTGAAAGGTTTGGTTCGTTTTTTTGCAATTGCACTGATCCTGATCTCCCTGTACCAACTGCATTTCACATGGGTTGTGCGCAGCCATGAGAAAAAGCAAGAGTCCAAAGCCCAGGCTTTTGTAAAAGCCAATTTCCCCAACGCTGACACAGAGTTGAAGGATCTTGAATTCAACAAAAGGTACCGCAGGCTTCTTGACAGCACAAGGGAAACCACTGTGACGTATGGCATTACAGGTGCCATCAGCTACCAAAAAGCCAAAGAACAAGAGTTGAATCTTGGTCTTGACCTTCAAGGTGGAATGAGTGTAACATTAGAGGTAGAATTGGAAGGCCTGATCAGAACCCTTGCCAACAATTCCAAAGATCCCGGTCTTAATAACGCGATCAATGAGGCAATGCGCCAGAAGTCAAACAGTGATGCAGACTTCATCACGCTATTTGCCAATGCCTATAAGGCACAAAATCCAAACGGCCGTCTTGCCACCTTGTTTGCAGGCACCGGCGGAAGGACTGTGAAAATCGAAGACAACGACAATACTGTCATCACCAAACTGCAGGCATCAGCGGAAGGTGCCATCAGCAATACTTTCAATGTATTGCAAAAGCGTATTGACCAGTTTGGTGTGGCACAGCCCAACATTCAGCTGGACAAAAACAAAGGAATTATCACCGTTGAACTTCCAGGCGTTAAGGATGATCCTGAGCGTGTAAGGAAGTATCTGCAAGCCACTGCCAACCTTCAGTTTTGGGAGGTTTATAACATCGGCGAACTGGATAAATCTTTCACCGATGCTGAAAAGGCACTGAAAGATTATTATGCAGGCGCTCCTGCAGTAAAAGACACTGCCACCGCAGCACCAGAAGCAGCTAAGACAACGGATACAACAAAGTCTGCCACCATTGGCGAATTGGTTAAGGCCAAAACCCCTACCAAGGCAGACAGCGGCAAAGTATCGACCAAATCATTCTTCACCATTTTCCAGCCCATCCCTCCCCAACAGGACCAACAAGGCAGGATGAGCTTCGCTCCTAACCTGGGTTATATCGCAGGAAGAGACACTGCAGTATTCAATGAATACATGGCATTGGAGAATGTAAGAAGCCAGTTCCCAGGAAATGTTCGTTTTGCTTTTGGTATTCCTGAAACCAATGACAAAGGTGTAAAAAGTGATATCGTTGCTTTGTATGCCCTCAAAACCGTTGAAGGTTCAGACAAGGCAAGGCTTGAAGGGGATGGTGTTCAGCAAGCATCACAAGATTATGACGACCGTGGTCGTGCTGCCATCAAAATGATCATGACCAAGCAGGGTGAAAGGATCTGGGGTGAGCTTACCACCAACAACGTTGGCAAGCCGATTGCCATTGTTCTTGATAACAATGTTTACTCTGCTCCCAATGTAATCAACCCAATCACAACAGGCAATTCTGAGATCAGCGGAAACTTCACCATTGAAGAAGCACAGGATCTTGCCAATATCCTTCAGTCTGGTAAACTTCCTGCACCTGCAAAGATTGTTCAGGAGCAGGTGGTAGGACCAACCCTTGGCGCTTCAGCCATTGAAGGAGGATCAATGGCATTTGGCATCTCATTCATTGTGATCTTCATCCTCATGCTTGTGTATTACAACACGGGCGGATGGGTGGCCAACATCGCCCTTATCCTCAACCTCCTCTTTACCATTGGTGTACTCAGTGCACTGGGGGCAACATTGACAGCTCCTGGTATTGCAGGTCTTGTATTGACCATCGGTATGGCGGTAGATACCAACGTAATCATCTTTGAAAGGATCAAAGACGAACTGAACTTTGGCAAGAGCTATCAATTGGCAGTTTCAGAAGGTTACAAGCGTTCCATGGCACCAGTACTGGATGCGCATATCACTACCCTTTTGACAGCCATCATCCTCTTCTATTTCGGACTAGGACCAGTGTTAGGATTTGCCACAACCCAGATTCTTGGTATTCTCCTTTCCCTTTTCTGTGGTATCCTGATTTCCAGGTTGATCACAGACTTCTGGACAAAGAAGAATAGGCATTTTGAATACTTCACCGCTACAAGCCGCAATGTATTCAAGCATGCGAACTTCAAGTTCATTGAATACAGAAAAGTTGCTTACATCATTTCAGTAGTTGTATTGATTGGTGGCGTTGCGGCACTATTCAATGGTTTTGATCAAGGTGTGGAATACAAAGGAGGAAGAAGCTATACTGTTCGATTTGATAAGGCTACAGAGAATGAAAAAATCAGGGAATCTTTGAAAACTGTTTTTGGAGAGTCTCCAGTATTGAAAACAGTTGGAGACAACAAGACCCTGAACATCACTACCTCTTTCATGATCGACAATCCAAGCAAGAGTGCAGATTCTACAGTTGAGGTTGCATTGTTCACGGGATTGAAAGAAAGCCTTCCAGAAGGACTGGCCTATGCAGACTTCCAGAAAAGCTACAAACAAAGCTCACAAACCGTTCAGCCATCCATTTCAGATGACTTGAAGAAAGGAGCTGTAAAGGCAACCATTTTTGCAATAATCGCCATCTTCCTGTACATCTTCCTTCGCTTCCGCGACTGGAGATATTCCATGGGAACCATCATTGCCTTGCTTCATGACGTGTTTGTAACCCTGGCGGTTTTCTCCTTCCTGAAAGGCGTTGTTCCTTTCCCTCTGGAAATTGACCAACATTTTATTGCTGCGATCCTTACCGTTATCGGATTCTCGATGAACGATACCGTTATTGTATTCGATAGGATCAGGGAATACAGCCAGAAACTGAAAGGTGAAACCAAGAGCAGCATCATCAACAAAGCCATCAACCATACCCTGAGCAGAACCATCATGACCTCACTCACGGTATTCCTTACCCTCCTGATTCTCTTCATCTTTGGTGGTGAAGTAACCAGAGGATTTGCCTTCGCCATGTTGATTGGTGTGGTCACCGGAACCTACTCATCCATCTTTGTTGCCGCACCAGTATTGGTGGACATGGCAAAAAACAAGCCATTGGGTGAAGCTGATTCCGAGAAAGGAAAGAAAAAATAACATCACTCCATCCCATAAAAAAAGGCATTCGAAAGAATGCCTTTTTTATTTTCCAGATCAGGTGCGTTTATACTGCAAAAGAAGTGCCACAACCACAGGTTGCTGATGCATTGGGATTATTGAAAATAAAGCCCCTTGCATCAAGACCATTTTTCCAGTCAATTTCCATCCCAAACAAATACATGGAATGAGCGGGATCAATGATACAGGGAATTCCACCCACTTCAAACAACTCATCCCTTTCAGTCTTTGCATCCATTTCCAACAAATAGCTAAGGCCAGAGCATCCACCACCCTTAACACCCACCCGCAACAATTTTACACTGCCCTCCACCTTGTTTTCAAACAAACGCTTGATCTCAATGATGGCAGTATCTGTGAATTTAACCGGTATCTCTGTTTGCATTTCCATACTGCGAAATTAATAACAAATCTTAAACCTGCAATCCGTACCCTTGGTGTACATTTGTTTTAACAAATCAAATATGTCAGACATCAGTTCCATGCTCAGTGTACAGGCCTATGAACGCCTGGTAACCTTTGCAGATCGTTCCGGCTTTCCTGCACTGATTTCCCGCTTTCCGGCAGTAAACCTCAATGCCAACCAACTGGCAGATGTGATCAAACAGTCCATTACACAGGAATTCGAGCACAATCTTTCACAACAAATCTATGTGGCTGAAAGCGCATGGCAAGCAGTGGTTGACTTGAAGGATCAGCAGTGTTTTATCCTTGAGCAATTGGCAGCTACATTGGCCAGTGATGCTTCTGGGGATATGTTGGTGGATGCTGTAAAAACCTTTCTGGCAGCAGACCCCAACGCCTCCATTCAGCCCATTGTGCTTGAACTGCTCAAAACAGAAGCCAGAAATAACCTTTCCAGGCTCTAAAAAAATCAACATGGATACTCCCATCAGGAATGACTCAGGCATCACCATAAAAAAAGTTTATT
>JBJOOI010000091.1:0-6159 GCA_046051375.1 Bacteroidota bacterium
TGTTCCTTGACAAATAAGCATACCATGAGGGCATTTGGACTTATTGGTTACCCATTGGGCCATTCTTTTTCTAAAAAATATTTTGCAGATAAATTTGAGCGGGAAGGCATCACTGGAAATGTATATGAACTGTACCCTTTAGAGCAAATTGGTCAGATAGAGGAGCTGCTGAATTCAAACCCACATTTGGCTGGCCTGAATGTAACCATTCCCTACAAAGAGCAGGTGATTGCCTACCTGGACAGCATGTCGCCAGTTGTTGAGGAGATAGGTGCTTGCAATTGTATCCACATTCAGGACGGACGTTTGATGGGACACAATACCGATGTGATAGGATTTTCAAGGTCATTGTTGCCAAAGCTGAAGCCTCACCACAAGCAAGCATTGATTTTAGGAACTGGCGGGTCTTCAAAAGCAGTAGCCTATACCCTGAAAGAACTCAACATCCCTTTTTTGCAAGTAAGCAGAAATCCAAGTGAAGGAATGATTGGCTATGAAGAAATCAACCAATCAATGCTTGAAGCCCATACACTTTTGATCAATACAACCCCAGTTGGGATGTACCCGGATATAGAGAAGGCCCCTGCCATTCCCTATCAATTCATTGGAGCAGATCATTATCTTTTTGATCTGGTCTACAACCCTGAGAGGACAAGGTTTTTACAGGAGGGAGCACTGCGTGGTGCAACTGTAGAAAACGGTTCGGACATGTTGGTTATTCAGGCCGAGGCATCCTGGGAAATCTGGAACAGTTAATCATCATTTTTTTGCTCAGCGCATAGCTCCAGGGTTTTCCTGAGGTCATCCGGTATGGACCTGACTTTTCTTTCCTTGTAGTCGAAACAGACCATGCTTGTTTTGATGGTGGCCACTTCAATTTCACCCTCATTTTTAACCAACTTGATCAAGTAAAAACAGTCAAAAGATGCCCTGGATAGGTTGCCGATGGCCAGGGAGATGCTGATGGTATTGCCATGAAAAAGTTCATGAAAAAACTCAACATGCGCCTCTGTCAATACCAGGCCGAATGGGCCGAAATGTTGTTCTGAGCAGCCAATGGTTGAAAGAAAACGCATTCTGGTTTCCTGCGCAAAGAGCAAGTAGCGCTCATTGCCAACATGGCCGCCATAGTTGATGTCTGAGACTTGTACCGTCAGTGATGTCTGAAAACAAAATGGTGCAGGGATGGATATTTTTCTATTCCTCATGTGAATTATCTGGATAATGGCTTGATCTGGATCTTGTTTTTATTTGAATCCAAGTGGATGATCTGTGGCGTATCAGATAATGCGGCCTTGATGCCAGGTCCCTGGATGGTTTCAATCAGTGCATTCCTGAATGAACTGTTGATCAATGTTGTCGTTGCAAGTGCCAGAAATGCAATCATGGCTGCATAACGCAAGGCAGGCCTCAGCCAATTGAATGAAGGGGATGACTGCTTTTTTTCAAGAGAAGAAAGTTTTGTTGAAATGGCTTCCCAGCTTTCATTGGGTGGAACAGCAGTGTGATGGTACAAGGAACTTTTATCCTGGCGGAGTGTATTTTCAATCTCATTCCATGCTGGTGGTGGGGGAGTTGCCTGGTATTCTGCTAGTTTTTTGTTCCATTCCATGTGTTACCCTTTGTCTTGATTGCTGTTGCCTATTTTTTCTTGCAACCAGGCTTTTGCTCTGGCATATTGAGACTTGCTTGTTCCTTCAGTGATATTCATCATCGTCGCAATTTCTTTGTGTGAATAGCCCTCTACCGCGAAAAGGTTGAATACTGTCCTGTATCCATTAGGGAGTTCACTGATCAGCCTGATAATGTCTTCAGCTGCCAATTCATCCAAAGCTGAGATGTCCTGATTGGGAATATTCTCTTCCTGGTTTTCACTGATGGCATAGAGCTGGTTTTTTCTCCGGTAATGTTCTATTGCCGTATTGACAAAAATCCTCCTCATCCAACCCTCAAATGATCCTGCAGCCTTGAATTTGCTAAGGTTGATGAATGCCTTTACAAATCCATCCTGCAGTATATCCTTTGCATCTTCGGTGTTGGCTGCATACCGCAGACAAATTCCATACATTTTCGGCGCGTATTTGTCATACAGTTTTTTTTGCATGACGGGGTTGCCGAGTAAACAGCCTTCTATCAAGTCGGAATCGTTGGGCAAATGGTTGCTTGACATATCATTTATTTTTCTGTGGATCCCAGGAATACAGTCATTTTCTCAATGGCCTTTTTGCGGTGGCTGATGGCAGATTTTACCTCAATGCCCAGTTCAGCAAAGGTCTGATCATATTGGGCAGGTCTGAAAACCGGGTCATAGCCAAAGCCGGTTGTGCCAGAGGTCTGGTCAGTTATAGTACCCTCACATTCTCCTTCAAAAATATATTCCTGGCCATTCAGGACAAGTGAAACCACTGTCCTGAAACGGGCTTTCCTGTTATCAATTCCTTGCATAGCAGCAAGCAGTTTCTGCATGTTGTCATCCGCATTGGCATGCTCACCTGCATAGCGTGCAGACCTGACCCCGGGTGCGCCGTTCAATGCCTCTACCTCCAGTCCTGTGTCTTCGGAAAAACAATCCATGCCGGTAAGCCGATGGATCACCATCGATTTTTCCCTTGCATTTTCTTGGAGGGTTTCATGGGGCTCGGGGATATCTATTTCTATCCCCGCTTCTTTTAGGGTGATGATGTCAAACTGTGATCCCAATACCGCCCTTATTTCGTCGGCTTTGTGTTTGTTGTTGGAGGCAAATATGATCTTTCTCATGAGGGGAAAAGTTGTTTGAGGCTTTGCCAGAGTTGTAATTTCAACGCTTTGTCGGCTTCAATCACATCTAATTTTGGCGCAGCAAGGTAGCGTACCTGCTGGAAGGATTGAACCTGAAAATGAGGAAAATTGATGGGAAGACCAATGGCTGATGGATCAATGCCAAAAAGAATCAATTGCTTTTGTTTGAACTGGCTGAAAGTAGCTTTGTAGTCAGGCATCCCATTTTGATGATTGGCAATGATGGCGTAATCTGCTTGTTCCAGTTTGCAGGCTTTCATGATATTGTTCAGAAAATCCAACTGTTGTGGGGGCAAGGCTTTTCCTTCTGAGATAGAAACAACAACTGTGTCAACCGGTCTCCCTGCCGGGGTTTCAGTGATTGCAGTTGCTGGTTTATCTGATGATGAACCCGGAATATTCAAATCCACGAGGCAGTTTCTGAAAAGGTCAGAAATAATAGAAATCGGCAATTTAATGGTTTCTTGTTGGTCCATATTCAGGCTTTCCTTTGTACTTGCAGATTGATTTAGTTACTTTGTAAAAAATTAGGGTATGCAGACAATGGGGGACATAAAGGTAACAAAAGCCACGACATCAAAAAGGGCATCGGTTGATTTCAAGAACCTTTCGTTCGGCAAACATTTTACTGACCATATGCTGGTGGCAGAATACAGGAATGGAAGTTGGCAAATTCCAGAAATTGTTCCCTATGGGCCAATCAGTTTTGATCCGTCCATGGCAACGATTCACTATGGCCAATCCATTTTTGAGGGTATCAAGGCCTATCGCTTGAAAACCGGAGTGGAAGCCATTTTCAGACCATATGATAATTTCAGAAGGTTCAATAAATCTGCTTCGCGCATGGAAATGCCGGCTGTTCCTGAAGAAATTTTCATTGGAGGAATGAAGCAATTGCTTCAGGTCGATGCACAATGGATTCCTGAAGAGTATGATCACTCCCTTTACATCAGGCCCTTCATGTTTGCTACCGATGAGGTTATTGGTGTCAGTCCATCGGCTACATATAAATTCATGATCATTCTGAGCCCTGTGGGTCCCTATTATGCTGCTCCGATGAAAATATATGTGGAGGAATTCTATGTTCGTGCCGTTCCAGGTGGGGTAGGGTATGCCAAAACATCGGGCAATTATGCTGCATCCCTTCACCCGGCGGCGGTTGCCAAGAACAGGGGGTATGATCAAATTCTCTGGACTGACGCTCATGAACATAAATATGTACAGGAATGCGGTACCATGAATGTCTTTTTTGTAATTGGTGACAAGTTCATCACTCCAGGCCTGGAATCGGGTACCATTCTTGAGGGGGTGACCCGTGACAGTGTGATTGCTGTAGCCAGGGACATGGGAAAGGTTGTTGAGGAGCGTGAAATCTCGGTGGATGAGTTGGTGGATGCCTACAGAGCAGGCCAGCTTACAGAAGCATTTGGTGCTGGTACAGCAGCGACCATTGCCAAAATTGCTGAATTGAGGTACAAGGATTTTGTCATGGAATTCGATCCAGCCAAGATGCCTTTGGCGGATGAAATCAAGTCAATTTTGACAGCCATTCGCGACGGAATTGCCCCAGATCCAAGAGGATGGATGCTTCCAATTCAAGGATAGTCGCGGTTTATATAAAAATTTGGGATTGGCGTTTGGTTTTTGAAAATTAATTCATACTTTTGCCGTCCCGTTAAAAAAAGGGTAGAATGCCTACAATTCAACAGCTCGTAAGAAAAGGAAGAGAGATCATCAAGGCCAAGAGCAAGTCTAGGGCCCTGGATGCTTGTCCGCAGCGCCGCGGAGTATGTACACGTGTATATACCACCACTCCAAAGAAACCAAACTCAGCATTGAGGAAGGTAGCGAAAGTTCGTTTGACCAATAAAATCGAGGTTATCGCATACATCCCAGGTGAAGGTCATAACCTTCAGGAACACTCCATCGTACTGATCAGGGGTGGTCGTGTGAAGGATCTTCCGGGTGTACGTTATCATATCGTAAGGGGTAGCTTGGATACTGCCGGTGTAAAAGACCGCAAGAAGAGCCGTTCCAAGTATGGTACCAAGCGTGCAAAAGTTAAAAAATAATATCAAAACATCGAAATCTATATAGATGAGGAAGTCCAGAGCCAAAAAATTACCCCTTGCACCAGATCCCAAGTTCAATGATACTTTGGTGACACGTTTTATCAACAACGTTATGTGGCAGGGAAAGAAAGATGCTTCATTGATCATTTTCTATGATGCTATTGACAAGGTTGCCAAAATGACCGGTGAAGATGGATACGAGGTATGGAGGAAAGCATTGAACAATGTTACCCCTGCTGTAGAAGTTAGAAGCCGCCGTATTGGTGGTGCTACCTTCCAGATTCCATCTGAAGTACGTCCTGACAGGAAAATATCCCTCAGCATCAAATGGATGGTTCGTTTCGCAAGGGAGCGCAATGGTCGCAGCATGGCAGACAAATTGGCCAATGAGATTGTTGCAGCCAGCAAAGGTGAAGGTGGAGCGTTCAAAAAGAAAGAAGATACACACCGTATGGCTGAGGCTAACAAGGCCTTTGCACACTTCCGTGTTTAACCTGACTTAATTTAGATACAAAGGGCTGCCTCTTGGCGGCCCTTTTTTATTTCGGTTTATGCACTGCATTTCCTAACTTTGCACCCGCAAAAGCAGGTTTCCTTGATTGGAAGCAATCGATTGCCCAAAAACAAAACTTTTTAAACAATAAGTACAGTCATGGCAGACTTAAAATTTCAACGGAACTTCGGAATTGCCGCGCACATTGATGCCGGTAAAACCACAACAACAGAGCGTATCCTGCGCTACACAGGAATGATCCATAAGATTGGTGAGGTGCACGATGGTGCTGCCACCACTGACTGGATGGAGCAGGAAAAAGAGCGTGGGATCACCATTACTTCTGCAGCTGTGAGCTGTCAGTGGAACTTCCCAACTGTATTGGGAAAGGCAACACCAGACACACAAAAGTATTATTTCAATATTATCGATACTCCAGGTCACGTTGACTTTACCGTTGAGGTAGAACGTTCCATGCGCGTATTGGATGGTTTGATTGCCCTGTTTTCTGCAGTGGATGGTGTTGAGCCACAATCAGAAACCGTTTGGCGCCAGGCCAACCGTTACAAGGTTCCCCGCATCGGGTTTGTCAACAAAGTGGACCGCAGCGGTGCAGACTTCCTCATGGTGGTTCGCCAGGTGAAAGAAATGCTGGGTGCCAAAGCTGTGCCTTTGCAGCTTCCGATTGGTGCCGAAGACAATTTTACCGGTGTGGTAGACTTGATCAAGATGAAGGGTATCATCTGGCACATGGAAACTGAAGGAATGACCTTTGATGAAATTCCAGTTCCTTCTGACATGGTTGAAGAAGCC
>JBJOOI010000092.1:0-6075 GCA_046051375.1 Bacteroidota bacterium
TTATCATACCTCATTGATGCCCTTGATATGGCTGATAAATTAGGGTACATTGCAGGGCTCAAGCTTGTCAGAGGAGCTTATATGGAAAAAGAAAGAGCAAGGGCTGAAAAATTGGGCTATCTCTCTCCCATCCAACCCGACAAGGAGTCAACAGACAGGGATTATGATGCAGCAGTCCGGATTTGTATGTCAAAAATTGAGCGTGTGTCCATCATCATTGCCAGCCATAATGAGAAAAGCAATTTATTGGCTGCAAATGAATCCGGATCGAAAGAACTTTCGCCATCCCATCCTCACCTGCATTTCTCACAGCTCTATGGGATGAGCGATAACCTCACGTTCAATCTTGCAGATGCAGGATACAATGTTTCTAAATACCTCCCCTTTGGCCCTGTTCATGAAGTGATTCCCTATTTAATGAGAAGGGCACAGGAAAACAGTTCCGTTTCAGGTCAAACAGGAAGAGAACTTGAACTCATCAAGCGCGAGTTGACCAGAAGAAAAATCTGATACAATCCATAAAATTGTTGAATATTAAGTAGATTTATATCTAATAACACATTATATGTACGGCATTGTCAATCAATCGATTCAAGACCTCGTAGTAAAAGATTTTGGCGAAGAAACCTGGTTAAAAATCATTGCAAAAAGCAAGATTGATGTGCATGATTTTCAGAATCACCAGGTCTATGATGATGCATATACTTATAGACTGGCGGATGCGGTTTCAGAAGTTTTGCAAACCGACGTCAATACGGTTTTAAAGATGTTTGGGGAATTCTGGATCCTGGAGATTTCCCTCAAAAAATATCCCTCCATGATGGCTTCCGGAGGATTGAACTTCAAAGAATTCATGTTAAATCTACCAAACTTTCACAATCGGGTTTATTTGACCTACCCTGAGCTTGTTGCCCCCGAATTCAAAGTTCGCATGGATGGGGATTCCATGTTGGTTGAATACCATTCACAACGTCCCGGACTGACAGCGATGATGGAAGGAATGCTTCATGGCATAGTTAAAATGTTCAAAGAGCAAGGTGTTCTTATTATTCTGGAAACTGAAAAGATAAACAGCGATCTTGACCATGACTTATTCAGGATCATATGGGAGAAATAAAACTTAACGATACAAAACCTGCAGTTCAATTAACTGAAATAGATAGGCTTTTCCCTTTTTATTTCATTGTGGATGAAGACATGTCCGTCATCAAAAAAGGCCCTTCTCTTGAAAAAATCCTCTCAAGAATTGAAGATCCAAGTGATGAATTCCACAGCAGTTTTTTCATCATCAAACCAAAAATAAACCCCAATCCAGATTTCAACCATCTAAAATCCAATTGTTCCTTATTTGTTTTGATCGGAATCCATGGGTTGAAAAACACGATACTGAAAGGCCAGTTTGAATTCAGGGCTGATGAAAATCAAATTGTATTCTTTGGCTCACTCTGGGCAGAAGAACATGAGAAATTGCTTGAATTGGGGCTAACCTATTCAGATTTTCCTGCATACGATGCCGTTTTTGATATCCAGCAGATGAGATCTGTTTTAAAAAATGAGCAAGAAGACCTCAAAAAATTAAAGCAGGAACTCACCATCATCAATCAATCATCCGACCTTTTTCTTAATATTCACAGCAGTGGTCTGATCAGACAATCATCTCCAAGTTCCAGGGCAATATTGGGCTATGAACCTTCTGAAATGATTGGAATGCAGTTTCAGGATCTTTTGTTTGATTCACAAGAGTTGGATATAAACAAGGAGATTACTGAGATCCTCCATGAAGGTAAATCAAGAGAGTATGTAGCTTTTATCTTATCAAAAGACAATAAAAAAATAGGAGTACTCATTTCGCTTTCGCCAGTAATCATCAACAATAAGAATTCGACTCAAATTATTGGTGTTTTAAGAGACATCACTGAAAGATTAAAAAATGCTGATGAGATCAGAAATCTTGCATCGTTCCCCAATGAGAACCCCAACCCTATTTTTAGAATAGATACTGATGGTAAGATTTTATTCAACAACAAGAATGCCAAGCCCATCTCAAAGGTAATTTATAATGGTACCCTCTTTGACATCAATCATTTTTGGATACATATTCTACAATTGATGCCCAAGGAAAACCAACTATCGGTTGACGTGATTGCCAATGATAGAAATTATTCTTTCAAAATCATCAAAAGAATAGATAACGAAGAGTACAACGTTTACGGCTCAGACATTACAGACAGGATAGAAACAGAGAAAAGGGCACAAGATAACTTTAACAAGCTGAACAATTTTCTTGAGTCAACAAACGATGCGTATTACCTGATCTATCAAAAAAACAATGAAAAAAACTTCTTTACGTCGAGGTGGCCTTTGTTCATGGGATTCAATCCCAAAGTAGAAGATATTTGGAAAGAAAAAAGAGACTGTATCCTTGATGAATACAAGAAAGTTTATGATGATGCCGTGCGAGAGTTCCACCTCAATGGCAGCATGACAGTGCGATACAAGGTTAAAAATAAAGTTACTGGACAGATCAGGTGGATATTAGAAGAAGGAAAAATCAAGTTTGACTCAACCCTGAATGATGAGGTAATCTCTGGCAGATTGACAGACATTACTGCAAGTGAAAACTATAGAAACCAGGTTCGGGAATCTGAAGAGCGTTTTCAACTCATCACAGAATCAATGCCTGTGATGATATGGGTTTCCGGCCAAGACAACAAGGTGAGCTATACCAATCAGGCATCCCGTGATTTTTTTGGATTTGACCTCAAGACAATTCCCGACCAATCAGTTTTTGCAGAAGTTGTACACCAAGACCACAGGAAAACGGCCATTGATGATTGGAGGTTACACCTTCTCGCCAAAGAAAAATGCGAGATGCAATACCTTGTCAGGAACAAACATGGTGAGTACAGATGGATTTATGAAATAGCAATACCTCGATTTACCCATGATCATGAATTCCTTGGATATATTGGTACCGCTTTCGACATCACCTCAGAAAGAAAAATGTTCTATACCCTGGAGGAAGAGAAAAAGAAATATGAGTTGATCTCGAATAAATCTGCAGATATCATTTTTCTTATCAATAAGCAAGGTATTATTGAATATGTCTCACCCTCCATCAAAAGAATTCTTGGATACACAGAAAAAGAAATCATAGGGAAATCATTTTTCACCCTTCAATCAGAAGAAAATACCATCGATATTAATAATTTCCCAAAAGAGGATTTGGGTACACAGCGTGCTTTGAGTTTCCAAATGCAGGACAATCAGCATGAGATGAAATGGGTTGAGGCAGTCTACAGCACTATCAGTGAAGATGAGCTTGGGGGCGAAAAACTGCTCATCCACGTTCGTGACATCAATGAACAATACCTGGCACAGAACATGGTCATTGAAAACGAGGCAAAATACAGAAACCTCTTTTCAAACATGAACCTTGGGATCATGGAAGTGGACAATCAGGAAAAGATTCTGTACGTAAACCGATCGTTTGAACGCATTTCAGGATATACCCATGATGAGTTGATCGGTAACAAGGCAGATGAAATGTTCCTGACCGAACTTTCAGAGAAAGAAATCTATCTGCAGGAACGCCGAAATCGTCAACATGGTAAAGAAGGTCTTTATGAAATTAGGGTTAAAAAGAAGAATGGCAGTCTTGCCACATGGGTCATCAGTGGTGCTCCCACATTTGATTTGAAAGGCAAGGTCCGTGGCTCCATTGGAATCCATTGGGATGTAACGGAGATACGGGATTTGGAAACCAAGATACTGTTTGAAAATGTTCAAAAGGAGAAAGAATTGATGGAAGCCAGGCTGCAGGCTGAGGAAGAACAGCGCGATGTCATCGGCAGAGACCTGCACGATGGGGTTGGACAAATGTTGGCATACATCAGTGTATATTTCAATATTCTTCAAGAAAAGGAAAAAATCAGTTCTGAAGACATTGCTAAAGCACAGACCACCATCAAAAAAACCATTGAAGAGGTAAGAAGACTTTCAAGAAATCTTGCCCCTCCTGCCATCAAAGACCTTGGCTTCAGGGAAGCGGTTATTGAACTGATTGCCAGTTATTCAATTATACCAAAGCCTTCATTCTCCCTGAAAATATACAAGGGATCAGATCCGGATAAATTCCTGCATGAACATAAAATCATGATGTTCCGTGTGCTCCAGGAACTGAGCAGCAATACATTCAAATATGCGAACGCCGAAAAAGTAAAAATCAAAATAGAACAAAACAAAAAAGGAATGCAAATGGTCTATAAAGACAATGGTATTGGATTTGAAATGGCCACAGTCAAAAAAGGAATCGGACTGAAAAGCATCCTGTCTCGTGTAGAGTTTTATGGCGGAGATGTTAAAATTAAAACCAACCCTGGAAAAGGAATCGAAGTATTCATTAACTTACCATTTGAATTTACATTATGACCAAAAAGATCCGAATTATCATCGCCGATGACCATTTGCTGATAGCTGAAACATGGGCTACCCTGATCAACATGGATCCAGAGTTTGAAGTCGTAAAAGTTTTCGACAATACAAAGAATCTCATTGACGAAATAACAGAGATAAAACCTGATATCGCCATCCTTGATATCAATATCAATCCTTTTTCAGGTATTGAGGCCACAAAAATGATCAAGAAATTGGCTCCTGGTACCAAAATCATTGGTGTTTCCATGCACAACCAACCTTCTTTTGCAAAGAAGATGATCAGAAATGGGGCAACTGGCTACGTAACCAAAAACTCCAACAAAGTAGAAATGTATGATGCCATCCGTGCGGTAATGAAAGGTGAAAAATACATTTGCGCTGAAATACAAAAAAATGTCACCAATCAATTGCTGGTTGATGAAGACGACAATAAGCTGAGTAAACTTACCGAAAGGGAAATCGAGATCATTAAATTGATCAAAAATGGCAGCACCAACAAGGAAATTGCTGAATCATTGTTTCTATCACCAAGAACTGTAGAAACCCATAGGGCCAGGATCCTAAAGAAACTGGACCTTAAGAATTCATTGTCTCTGGTGAAGTACATCAATGAATCTTTCATGGATCTTTAGGGGCTGACTTTGTAAAATCAGTCACCCCAAATATTGTCCTTGCCTTCAAGCCATTCCTTCACCAACATGGTGGTGACAGATTTAGGCCTTTCAAGTGGCATGCCAAGGGCCCTGTCCCAACAAAGGCTGGCCAATACACCCAAAGAACGGCTCACACCAAACAGAACAGTATAGAATTCATACTCAACCATGCCGTAATGTACGAGCAGTGCACCACTGTGTGCATCAACATTGGGCCATGGATTTTTCACCTTTCCCAATGCGCTTAATATTTCTGGAACAGTTTCATATATTGACCAAACGGTCTGAACGAGCGGATCATTGGGCATATGCTTCTTCCCAAATTCCATTTGTGCGGTAAACCTGGGATCAGTTTTCCTCAAAACAGCATGTCCATATCCCGGAACGACCTTACCCTCAGACAAAGTCTTTTTCACATATTCGGCAATTTGTTCTTTCGAAGGTAGCTCAACACCCAGCTTTTCACGCATCTCAAAAATCCACTTGATCACTTCCTGATTGGCCAATCCGTGCAAAGGTCCGGCCAAACCATTCATTCCAGCTGCAAAACTGAGGAAGGGATCACTGAGTGCAGAACCGACCAGGTGGGTCGTATGGGCTGATACATTTCCACCCTCATGATCTGCATGAATGGTCATGTACAAGCGCATCAATTCCTTGAACCCTTCATCATCATAACCCATCATATGGGCAAAATTACCCGACCAATCCAGCAATCCATTGGGTTCAATGTGTTGGCCATCCCTATACTTTCTTCTGTATATGTAGGCTGCAATCCTTGGCAAACGAGCAATCAGATCGAGGGTATCATCAAAGGTAGCATCCCAGTAGTCTTTCTTATTCATGCCAGATGCATAGGCTTTGGCAAAATGACTTCCATTTTGCAAGGCCATGATAGCCACTACAAACATGGTCATTGGATGGGATGAAACGGGCAAAGCCTCTATGGTATCAAATACATAGTTGGGTACATGCGAACGCCTTT
>JBJOOI010000093.1:0-5963 GCA_046051375.1 Bacteroidota bacterium
CACGAGTTTGAACACAAACAGTAGTACTGCAACAATGGCTACAACCCGCTGGATCCTGTAATTGAGTTGGGCATGTTCACTGATCATGGAAGAATTTGGGTTGAATATATCAAAATGCACCCATGCAAAAAACTTATTCCATCAAATGATGTTTAATTTTTTGGCAAACCATAAATTGTTTGAATATTCGCAGCCATGGGTGTAAACAAAGAAGCATATAAATCATTAATCGCTGCCATGCAGCCGTCAGGGGCAACTTTGATTGCCGTCTCCAAGACCAAGCCGTCAGAGGACATTCAGGAATTGTATGCACTCGGGCAGAGGGATTTCGGGGAGAACTATGTGCAGGAATTGGTTAAAAAGCAAGCGGAGCTCCCTGCCGACATCCGCTGGCATTTCATTGGTCATCTGCAGACCAACAAGGTCAAGATGATTGTGCCTTTCGTGCACCTGATCCATGGGGTCGACAGCATAAAGCTGTTGGAAGCCATTGACAAGGAGGGGAAGAAGATCAACAAGAAAATCAATTGTCTCTTACAGGTTCATGTAGCCAGGGAGGAGACCAAGTTTGGCTTGGATCTTGCTGAGGCCAGACAAGCCGCAGCCATGTATTTTCTTGAAAAAAAATACCCATTTGTAACGCTTTGCGGAATCATGGGCATGGCCTCTTTCTCTGAAGACCAGGAACTGCTCAAAAAGGAATTCAGTGAGTTGAAAGAACTGTACGATGAAATCCGCTCTTTATACGGCCCTGACGCATCAACCTTCAGTACTCTTTCCATGGGGATGAGCGGAGACTATCCACTTGCCCTGGCATGCGGAAGCAATATGGTCAGGGTGGGGAGTCTGTTGTTTGGGGCCAGAGGCTAGGCCTTATTTCTTCGCCGCAAAATCCATCACCAAATTACAAAAAGCTTTTACGCCTACATCCAGCATGCTGTCGTCGATGAAGAAATCGGGTGTATGATGGGGAGCAGCTTTTGAAGGGTCAGTTCCTTTGGGCATCCCACCGAGGTTAAAGAAAAAAGCAGGTGCTTTTTCACCGAAAAAAGAAAAATCTTCTGCACCAGTCGTCCAGATGCCTGCTGTAGCATTTCCCTTTCCTGCAGCCCTTTCCAGAGAAGGAACCATGGCGGCAACCAATGCAGGATCATTATAGGTTACAAGGGTCTTTGTGTCAATATTTACATCCACTTCAGCGCCCCAGGCTTCTGCAACATTCTTTGCCACCAATTTGATCTTTTCGTGCACATCCTTCTGCATTTTGCTGTCAAGGGTTCTGATGGTGCCTTCCAGCTCTGCTGTTTCGGGAATGATATTGGCCCTTACGCCACTGTGGAATTTGCCAACAGTGATTACCACGGGTGCAACGGTCAGGTCTTGTTGACGGCTCACAATGGTTTGTAAGTTGTTGATGATTTGTGTACCCACAACGATCGGGTCGATGCCCGTCCAGGGGGTTGATCCATGGGTTTGCTTGCCCTTGACCTTGATGGTGAACCAATCAGAGGAGGCCATCATGGATCCGCTTTTGTATTTGATTTTGCCAATTTCAAGGGAAGATGAAATGTGAAGACCGAATACAGCATCCACTTTTGGGTTGTCCATGACCCCTTCTTTGATCATCAGGGGTGCTCCGCCTTCCTCATCGCCGGGAGGTCCTTCCTCAGCGGGCTGGAAGAAGAATTTAACAGTGCCGGAAACATCTTTTTTCATGCCTGCCAAAACCTCTGCAGTTCCCATCAGGATAGACGTATGGGTATCATGACCGCAGGCATGCATCACGGAAACAGGTGTTCCCATATAATCAGCAGTTACGGTGGATTTATAAGGAACATCAACCCTTTCTTTCACGGGCAATCCATCAATATCCGCACGCAGTGCGATAACAGGTCCGGGCTTTCCGCCACGCAGCACACCCAATACGCCGGTCTTGGCAAGAAGCGTTACTTCAATCCCAAGGCTTTTCAAATGGTTGGCAATATATTGCTGGGTTTTGAATTCCCTGTTTCCCAGTTCAGGATTCTGGTGGAGATGTCTTCTCCATTCAATCAGTTTTGGGGAGATGGCTTTGGACTTGCTGTCAATCGCAGCCTCCATGGGGGATTGACCTTGACTAAAAATGCTTAAAAGAAGCAATGCTGTCAGAATGAGTGATCGGCGCATATTCTTGAATTATGTCTGTAAATTAAGCATTTTCATCCATCACAACCCTATAACTCACAGCCATTTTCCGTAACTTTGCACCCTTTCAGCAGATAAAATTTCAATACAATGATCAGTGCACGCAACATAACCCTCGCTTACGGAAAAAGGGTCCTTTTTGATGAAGTAAACATCAATTTCATCAAGGGTAACTGCTATGGCGTCATCGGTGCCAATGGTGCAGGAAAAAGTACTTTCCTGAAAATTTTGAGTGGTGAGATTGAGCCCAACAAAGGAACCATTGATATCACGCCGGGCGAACGTATGGCCGTATTGAACCAGAATCAGTTCCAGTTCGACGAGCAGACTGTATTGAACACCGTATTGATGGGGCACAAGAAGATGTGGTCGATTGCACAGGAAAGGGAAACAATTTATGCCAAGGAGGATTTTTCTGAAGCGGATGGCATCAGGGCAGGTGAGCTTGAATCTGAGTTTGGTGAAATGGGTGGTTACACTGCGGAAAGTGATGCAGCAACTTTTTTGAGTGACCTTGGCGTTACCGAAAAATTCCATTCCACACTGATGAAGGACATGCCATCCAACATGAAAGTGAGGGTATTGCTTGCACAGGCATTGTTCGGGAATCCTGACATTCTTTTGCTGGATGAACCTACCAATGGACTTGATCTTGAGACCATCGGTTGGTTGGAGAACTTCCTTGCTGATTACCAAAACATCGTATTGGTGGTGAGCCATGACCGTCACTTCCTGGATGCTGTGTGTACCCACGTGGCAGATGTTGACAGACAAAAAATCAAGGTATTTACCGGTAACTATACTTTCTGGTACGAGTCATCCCAGTTGATGGCCAGGCAACAGAACGATAAAAACAAGAAGACCGAGGAAAAGCGCCAGGCTTTGCTCGACTTCATCGCCCGATTCAGTGCCAATGCCTCCAAATCCAAGCAGGCAACATCCCGTAAGAAAGCATTGGAAAAGCTTACCATTGAAGAGATTGAGCCTTCCAACAGAAAATATCCCGGCATTATTTTTCAGCCATTGAGAGAGGTGGGCAATCAGATTCTTTCAGTTGAAAACCTGTCAAAATCTGTAGACGGCAGGGTCTTGTTTGACAAGGTCAATTTCTCTGTCAGCAAGGGCGACAAGATTGCTTTTGTAAGCCGTGACCCATTGGCGGTTACAGCATTTTTTGAGATCATCAATAACGAGATGACAGCTGATGGCGGAAAGTTTGAGTGGGGAACAACCATCACCAAATCATATCTGCCCGTAGAAAATACCGAATTCTTTAAGGAAGAGTATGGGTTGATGGACTGGTTGAGGCAATATGTTCCTCCCCATGTTACGGATGCTGATGAGCCTTTCCTCCGTGGATTTTTAGGCAAAATGCTGTTCAGTGGAGATGACATCGCCAAGAAAACCAAGGTCTTGAGCGGGGGAGAAAAAGTAAGGTGCATGGTGAGCCGCATGATGCTCCAGAATCCCAACTGTGTTATTCTTGATCAACCCACCAACCACCTTGACCTGGAGAGCATCCAGAGTTTCAATGAAGGCTGTATCAATTTTCCAGGAGTTGTATTGATGACTTCCCATGACCATACCTTCATGCAGACGGTTGCCACAAGGGTAATCGAACTTACGCCCAAGGGATCCATTGACAGGTTGATGACCTTCGATGAATACCTTGCAGACAAGCGGGTGCAAGAGCTCAGGGCTGAAATGTATTGATCAGGATCAGCGGATTGAGTGATGATGGTCATCAAGACCGGTTGTTTGAAACAAGACATTTGTTTCAAAATAACCATCATGCAACTCACCGAAACGTCTCCTCAGCAGGCAGAGCATTTTGAATGGATCAATGCCGTTGATTTTTACCATGCCTATCTGGATATTGTTGTAGATCGCATCGAAGCACTGCATGCCCTTGATGGTGAAGTGATTGATGAAAGAAGGGTGGAATACTTTTCTGAAAAACTCAATGAATTGCGTGAAAGGCTATACGGTATTTCCTATGCAGTGAGTGAGCATATTGATGAAATGGACCTGGTGCCCGCAGTGGGCAATCGGCTGGAGAGAGACCTTCAATCCATTCACCATTGTGGCATCAGGGATAAGATTGAAATGTTTGAAGAGCAGGTCAATGATTTCAGGACAGCGTTCAATGAGTTTTATGTGAGGATTCTATGATCCTCACTGGCTGTATTCTCCAAATATGATTCTGAGTTTTCCTGCAATTTCCCCAAGGGTGCAAAAGTTTTCAACCGCCTCAATGACAGGGGGCATCAAATTATTTCCATTGATTGCGGCCTCCTCAATATTGCTGAGGCATTGCTGTGCTTTTTGCTCGTCTCTCTTTGATTTGAGTTTTCTTAATTTTTCTGTTTGCAGTTCCCTGATGGAATCATCGATTTTCAATAGGGTGGGCTCTGGATCTTTGGCTCCCTGAAATTTATTGACGCCAACCACTACCTTGATCTGCAGCTCTACTTCCCTTTGAAATGTATAGGCGCTTTGGGCAATCTGTTCTTGCATAAAGCCTTCTTCAATAGCGCGGACACTTCCTCCCATTTCTTCAATATGGGCCATGATTTCATTTACAGCAACCTCCATTGAAGCAGTCAGCGACTCAACATAATATGATCCTCCCAGCGGGTCTGCTGTATCTGCAACTCCACTTTCAAAAGCAATGATCTGTTGGGTTTTGAGTGCGACCTGCGCAGCCTCTTCTGTGGGCAGGCTCAGGGCTTCGTCATAGCCATTGGTATGCAGTGATTGGGTTCCTCCCAATACTGCTGAGAGGGCCTGAAGGGTAACCCTGGCGATATTGTTGAGTGGTTGTTGCTGGGTAAGGGTGCTCCCCCCCGTTTGTGCATGAAAGCGCAGCATCATCGCCTTTGGGTCTGTGGCACCAAGTGATTGCATGGTTTCTGCCCAAATCTTTCTTGCTGCCCGGAATTTTGCTACTTCCTCAAAAAGATTGTTGTGGGCATTGAAAAAGAAGGAAAGTCTTTTGCCAAGGGTATTGATGTTAATTCCTTTTTCAATAGCGGCCTTTACATAGGCCTTTCCATTGCTCAGTGTAAAGGCGACTTCCTGTGCAGCCGTGCTGCCTGCTTCCCTGATATGGTACCCTGAAATAGAGATGGTATTCCATTTGGGCATGTTGGTGCTGCACCATTCAAAAAGATCAGTGATGATGCGCATGGAAGGGGCAGGAGGATAAATGTATGTGCCACGTGCCGCATACTCCTTTAGGATATCATTCTGAATGGTACCTGTCAGTTTGGAAATATCAGATCCCTTTTTTTTCGCTACTGCCGCATACAATGCCAGCAGGATAAAGCCAGTGGAATTGATGGTCATGGAGGTTGATACCTTTTCAAGGTCAATCCCTTCAAACAGGATTTCCATGTCTTCAATGCTGTCGATGGCCACGCCTACTTTCCCCACTTCTCCTTCAGAGAGGGCATGATCACTGTCATAGCCAATCTGGGTGGGAAGATCAAAGGCTACACTCAATCCCGTAACTCCTTGTGCCAGCAGAAAATGGTAGCGTTTGTTGCTTTCTTCAGCGGTCGAAAACCCTGCATACTGTCGCATGGTCCAGTGCCTTCCTCTGTACATGTCTTCCTGAATACCTCTTGTATATGGAAAAGATCCCGGATTGGGTTGGGGGGGCACAGTATCTGCTTTGGAATAAACTTTTTTTATGGTGATGCCTGAGTCATTCCTGATGGGAGTATCCATGTTGATTTTTTTAGAGCCTGGAAAGGTTATTTCTGGCTTCTGTTTTG
>JBJOOI010000094.1:0-5915 GCA_046051375.1 Bacteroidota bacterium
AGGCAAAAGTCAATTTATGAAAAGAAACAACGCCAGATGAGTATTGAACACCAGCTGGCAATCGAACAAAATGAAAAGGAAATCATCCGATTGAGAAATGAAAAGCTAGAGGCTGAAATCATGCTGAAAACCAAGGAGCTTGCGGACACGTCCATGCAACTGGTTGAAAGAAGCGATGCGCTTTCCAAAGTAAAAGATGAGCTACAGAAACTCTACAAAAACACCAATGAAAACCACGACATCAAAAAAACCATCCACTTGCTGAATGACATTGAAAAGAACAGTGCGAGTTGGGAAAAATTTGCGGTTCATTTTGATGAGATCAACAACAATTTCCTGAAAAACCTCAAATCACATTTTCCCAAACTGACCAATACAGACCTAAAGGTATGCGCCTATCTTCAACTCAATCTGGCATCCAAGGAAATTGCACAATTGATGAACATCACGGTGAGAGGGGTTGAGATCAGCAGGTACCGACTCAGGAAAAAACTGGGGCTGAATACAGATCAGTCCATTTCAGAATTCCTGGATCAATACAAGGAAGAAAAAGCTTGATTCAATGGGTTAGCGATCAATGCTTTTCAGCCTCTGGCTCCAGCTTATGCTCTGCCTCAATGGCCTTCATGGTAGCCACGGCCCAATCAGCAATGACCAGCTTTTCTTCCATGCTGAGCTTGGCATCGCGGTGAACAAGGGTATAACTGGATAAGGGCATTTCACCTTCCTTGACCATCTCATTCACCTCTTCCATTTTGTGGCGGGCCTTCTTTGGTTTGTAGGTCATGAATGCATCGAAGTTCAATTCAGACTTGCCCTCCTTTACATGATCAGCCAACCACCAACCGAGGGGTTGAATAGAGGCATACCAGGGATACTTTGTATTGTTGGAATGACAATCATTGCAAGAGCGTTCAAGGATTTTTTGAACATTGTCCGGAGTAGTATAATGGGTTGCAATATTATCCTTGGAAGGAGCGGCAGCAATGTTTTTTTCAGGACGAATGAACTGGATGATCAAGAGAATTGCGGCAAAAGCGATGAGTATTTTTTTTAGCATGGGATAAAATTTAAACAATGTACATCTTTATTGAAACAAAACAGCTGCCTTGACCAATGATTCTGGTTTGCCCACATCAAGAATAATATCACCACTGTGGTCATAACCAACAACCAGTGAATTGGCCGCGAGCTGCAAATAAACATCTGTAATGGAGAAGGTTCCAGAAGCGGGCATGAGCGCAAAGATGGCAGGATCAATCACATGGATTCCGGAAAAAGAACGGGGTTGAACATCTTCCACCTCCCCGGCAGCCCACTTGGTCTCTCCGGTAAGATTGTTTCTCCACCCCACCAATCGCATTTCATCATCAAAAAGAAACTGTCTTGAACTTTCCCTTTTGGTTACTGCCAGCGTTGCCAATGGATTGATCTTGAGGTGAAAATCAATCATCCCCCTCAGATCAAGGTTGGTCAACATGTCTACATTCATGACCACAAATGGAGTTGCAGCATCCCTGAAATGGGAAGCAGCAAATACAAGCCCACCGCCAGTTTCATAAGGACCTTCCACCTCATGAGAAACTGCAATATGGGTATCCGTATGGCCGTATCGTTCTAAAAAATCAATGACCTGATCAGCAAAATGGTGGACATTGACAACAATATCTTTGATGCCAAAGCTGTTGAGATAGGCAATGTTTCGCTCAAGCAAGGTTTTGCCATTGACAACAGCCAATGCCTTGGGATGATGTTCTGTAAAGGGTTTCAATCTTGTTCCCAGACCTGCTGCAAAGAGCATTGCTTTAATGGGCTGCATATTCATTGGTTGATGGTGCTTGGAAGATGGAATCATTAATACGGCTCATTCTTCCACTGTTTGGCCTCTTGTTCGATATGATTCACAACAGTCCTTACTTTGTATTTTTCATGGAGGTGTGCAGCAAGACGGTCTGCCGCAAACACACTTCTGTGTTGTCCGCCAGTGCAGCCGAAACTGATGGTCAATCCCTCAAAATCACGTTTCAGGTAGTCCTCCACAGATATATCAATCATCCCAAAAACGTGTTGAAGGAACGTGGGCATGTTGGTTTTGTGCAACAGGAATTCTTGCACTGGTTTATCTCTACCCGTCTGGGTCTTGTACTCATCTATTCTTCCAGGATTGAGGATGCCACGGCAATCAAAAACATATCCCCCGCCATTGCCAAATTGATCTTCAGGAATGCCTTTCTTGTAAGAGAAACTGTTGATGTGCACGGTCAACTTTGAGGTTTCGCTGGCGGTAACCGGCTCAAACCTTGCCATGATCTCATCGGCAACAATGGCCTCCAGTACTTTCTGCAAGGCTGGAAGCCTGATGGGAATATTTTTATTTTCAAGGAACCATTTTAGGTTCTTCAATGCAAACGGTATGCTGGCAATAAAATGAGGCTTGCGTTCAAACAGGCCTCGGAATCCATATGCACCAAGGGTTTGAAGCATCCTTATCAAAACGAATCCATCATAATTATTGAGGAATTCCTTCTTGTTCAATTTTCCATTGAGACAGGCATTGGCCTGCTCAAAATAATATCCCACCAATTCATCTCTCCAAGCATAAGGCATCTGCGCCCTTGCCTGCCAAAGCAATGAGGCAATATCATATTGCAATGCTCCCTGCATGCCACCCTGATAATCGATAAAATAGGCTTCTCCGTCACGGACCATCACATTGCGGCTCTGGCAATCCCTGTGCATGAAATACTGATGTTCCTCCTGCATGAGGTAGCTGCTCAGCATGTCAAAATCATTCAGCAGCAGGTTTTTATCGTAAGGAAGATCCAGTGCGCGAACAAAATAATAGAGGAAATAAAGCAGGTCAGAATAGATGGCTTGTTTGTCGAAAGACCTTGTTGCAATGCAATTGCTGTAATCAAGATCGTCTCCCCCTTCAATTTGAAGCTTCGCCAATGATGAACAGGTTTTCTTGAAAAGGTTCAGGACGTTTTCAGAAAATCCTTCTTTGGTGATATGGTCAAAAAGGGAAACATCCCCAAGGTCTGACTGCACATAAAACTGCATGGCATCATCTGTATAGATGATAGAAGGCACATTCAATCCCTTGCCGGCAAAATGCTGTGTAAACTCCACAAAAGCATTGTTCTCTGGAACATTGGCGGGATTATACGTCAGAATATAGCTTTCGCCATCGTGTTTGAAACGGAAATATTGCCTGTTGCTGCCGGCCTGCCTGAGTGACTCCAACACAATCTCATGGTTGGGCTGCCATTTTCTGAGTGAATCCAATATGTGCTGAAACGCTTCCTGCATAAAGGAACAAAGGTATCTTTTATTCTGAAATGAAAAAAAGGAGAGCCTTATCTTTGTCCCATGCTAAAAAAGGGGATGGATGAATTGCAACGCTTGAGCACGGAGGAGTTTCATGCTTCCCAGAAATTGCCCATCGTTGTAGTACTTGAGAACGTGAGGAGCATGCACAATGTGGGCAGCGTTTTCAGAACCTGTGATGCCTTCAGGGTGGAAAAAATCCACCTCTGCGGATATACTCCAAGGCCTCCACACCGTGACATCAACAAAACCGCACTGGGTGCAACAGAAACCGTGGCATGGACAGGCCATGAAGACGGGTTGTCTGCTGTTGCCCAATTGAAAGAACAGGGTTATTCCGTTTACGCAGTGGAGCAGGTACATAACAGCATCTCATTGGAAAGTTTTGGCTACCGCTCAGGAGAAAAAATAGCCGTTGTATTGGGGAATGAAGCAGAGGGAGTCAGTGAAGAACTGATTGCCGCAGCGGATGGATGCATCGAGATTCCCCAATTCGGCAGCAAACATTCCTTCAACATCAGTGTGGCGGCGGGTATTGTTTTGTGGGAGCTGTTCAAACCACAGGCCTCTCAACAATACGAAGCTGCATCAACACATTGAGGAAAGATTAAACAATGTCCATGAAAAAAATCAACAAGTACCTGTCGCTCATCAAATTCTCCCATACCATTTTTGCCATGCCATTTGCATTGGTTGGGTTTTTCATGGGCGTTTTTTTTCTGGGTCAAAAAGAAGAACCTGGCAAAAAAGGCGGGGAGATTGTCGCTGATTATTTTTCATCCCATCTTACTGTTTTTGTATTCGTCATCCTTTGCATGGTTTTTGCGAGAAGCGCTGCCATGGCCTTCAACAGGTACCTCGACAGAGAGTTTGATGCCAAAAATCCGCGCACGGCCATCCGTGAAATCCCAAGGGGGCTGATCAGCCCCGCCAGTGCTCTTCGGTTTACCATCCTCAACGCACTGCTTTTCATGGGATCGGCATACATGATCAACAGCATATGTTTTCTGCTCTCCCCTGTTGCCCTGCTGGTCATCCTGGGATACAGTTATACAAAACGATTCACCGCCCTTTGCCATATTGTTTTGGGTGTTGGGCTTTCCCTGGCGCCCACCGGAGCTTTCATAGCAGTAACAGAATCCATCAACCCATCCATTGTTTTTCTTTCACTTGCGGTCATTGGTTGGGTCAGTGGATTCGATATCATCTATTCTCTGCAAGATGAAACATTTGATAGCCAAGAAGGACTATCATCCATTCCTGCCAAACTGGGCAGAAAAAACGCATTGCTGGTTTCACGTTTATTGCATGTCTCTACCATTTTGCTCATTTTCAGCAGTGGTTATTTGTTTGGATTGCATTGGCTATTTGCGATAGGCGCTGCACTTTTTTCAGGACTGCTTATTTATCAACAAAGCATTGTCAAGGCGGATGACTTGAGCAGGGTGAACATTGCTTTCATGACAGCCAATGGCATTGCCAGCATTGTATTTGCGCTTTTCACCATTGCAGACCTCATCTTTTTAAACTAACCCATGGCAAGAATCATTGCATTGGATTATGGCAACAAAAGAACCGGGATAGCGGTCACCGACCCCATGAAGATTATTGCCACCGGCCTGACGACGGTTGACACGCAAAAACTTTTTGAATTTTTAAAGGCCTATGTTGCCAAAGAACCTGTAGAAAGAATCTTGATTGGCGAACCCTATCAACTGGATGGAACGCCCACCCACTCTACTGAAGGAGCCAAGCATTGCATCAGGAGATTGAAGAACAGTTTCCCTGAGATTCCTATCGAAACGGTTGATGAAAGCCATTCTTCCAAGATGGCATCAAGGGCGATGGTAGAAATGGGCATGAAGAAAAAAGACCGCCAGAAAAAAGGAATGATCGATGAAATTGCAGCATGCCTCTTGTTGCAGGAATACCTTGAAAGAAGCGAAAGCTGATACCTCTTATCAGATTATTTTTTCGGTAGGATCATTTTATACCCTGATTTCACCCTGCCTGCACTGATATCATCGAGTTTTTTCTTGAGCAATTTTCTCCTGATCAATGAGATCCTGTCGATGAAAAGTTTTCCATCGATATGGTCGTATTCATGCAGGATAACACGTGCGTTTAACCCCTTGAATGTTTCTGTTTTTTGAACGAAATTTTCGTCGCAGTACTCGATGGTGACTGTACTTTCACGGCTGACTTCTTCCCTAAAGCCCGGCAAACTCAAACAGCCTTCATCGCAAGACCAGGGCTTGCCATCCAGGGCTGTAATGTGGGCATTGATGAAGATAGCCTTTCGACCGGTTTCGCCCTCGAATTGTTTGCGCTCTTCTTCGTCGCTGTTGTTGTATACCTGTTCCGTATCGAAAACAAACAAGCGGATGGGCCTGTTGATCTGCGGTGCAGCCAAGCCCATGCCATGGGCATTGTACATGGTTTCCCACATGTCATCCAGCAATTTTTTCAGTTCAGGATAATCAGGTGTTATGTCAGTGCAAACCTGACGCAGTACAGGATGCCCGTATGCTACAATGGGGAGAATCATGCTGCAAATATAATAAAGTACTAGCCGTTATAAAGCA
>JBJOOI010000095.1:0-5889 GCA_046051375.1 Bacteroidota bacterium
CTACTTCCCTGCAGAAGTACCTGCCATGCCAGCATTCGCCCTGCAAAAAGCGATTTCAACCACAATCCGTGAACATGAACTTGATTACTGGACCGGGACTGTCTATACAACCAATAGAAGGGTTTGGGAACACGACGAAGAATTCAAAAACTACCTTCAAAAAGTCAGGGCATATGCCATTGATATGGAAACAGCCACGATTTTTTCAGTAGGATTTTATAACAAAATTCCCACGGGGGCTTTGCTCCTGGTGAGCGATCAACCCATGATTCCAGAAGGGGTAAAAACAGAAGAAAGTGATAAACAGGTCACTGCTAACTTTGTAGAATCACATCTTAAAGTAGGCATTGACTCGCTGAAACAACTGATCAACAACGGGCAAACGGTGAGGCACCTTAAGTTTTAATTTTATCAGCGGTTCATAACTGGTGCAAAAAGCGACGAGTTTCATCGGAGAATACCGTATTTTTTTTGTAAATTTGCCATCTTAATGCCAAAACAAGTCTGGTGCCGTAAGATCAGGTTTGATGGATATGTCGCCCTATTAGGGCCGGTCACCGGGATTTGTTTTCAGGCAAAATAAATATATAAAAGCATGAAACTATCCCAATTCAGGTTCGATTTCCCCCTTAACCTCATTGCCCAGACACCCACCAAAAGAAGAGAAGACGCCAGGCTCATGGTTGTTCACAAGGACACTGGTCTGATTGAAAACAAAACCTTCAAGGACATTCTTGACTATTTTGAGGAAAAAGATGTTTTTGTGGTGAACAATACCAAGGTATTCCCTGCCAGGATGTATGGACGAAAAGAGAAAACCGGAGCCAAGATTGAGGTTTTCCTTTTGAGAGAGTTGAACAAGCAGAACAGGCTATGGGATGTCATAGTTGATCCCGCAAGAAAAATTCGTGTGGGCAACAAACTGTATTTTGGAGATGCAGATGAATTGATTGCAGAAGTAATTGACAATAAAACTTCAAGAGGGAGAAC
Organism: Bacteroidota bacterium; assembly: GCA_046051375.1. GTDB lineage: Bacteria > Bacteroidota > Bacteroidia > Chitinophagales > Chitinophagaceae > Pollutibacter. The sequence continues at coordinate 991 of JBJOOI010000095.1, forward strand.
CATCAGGTTTCTTTTTGAAGGCTCAGATGAGGACTTTAAAATGGTGCTCAATTCACTCGGTGAAACACCATTGCCCAAATACATCAAACGCAAACCAGATGAGCAGGACAGGGAAAGGTACCAAACTGTTTATGCAAAACATGAGGGCGCTGTTGCAGCTCCGACCGCAGGTTTGCATTTTTCAACTGAGTTGATCAAACGTCTGGAAATTGAAGGAATCCGTTTTGCAGAAACAACCCTGCATACTGGACTGGGAACATTCAGGGCCATTGAAGTGGAAGACCTGAGCAAACACAAAATGGAAGCTGAGTATTATAAGGTAGATGAGACTGCCTGCAAAATAGTCAACAAGGCAAAATCCGAGGGACACAGGATTTGCTCTGTGGGTACAACAACCATGAGGGCATTGGAAAGCACGTTTACTGCAGACAAGATGTTGAAACCCTCAGAAGGTTGGACAAATATCTTCATTCACCCGCCATATGAATTTTCCATTTGTGATTCATTGATCACCAATTTTCACCTGCCCAAGACTTCCCTACTCATCATGGCATGTGCATTTGCTGGTTATGAACTGACAATGGAAGCCTACAAAAAGGCGATCAAAGACAAATACAGGTTCTTCAGCTATGGAGATGCGATGCTGATCATCTGATCATCGCATTTTTTGTAAGTTGATCAGTCGAGACCGAACAACCCTTTGTTCAATACCTTGAGTGTTTCATTTTTGAATGGAGTTGGCACCAGAATGGAAACATTGTGCAAACTACCTCCGAAACTGACCATGTTTACAGGCACTCCTGCAAGCGAATCAAACATCGTTGTCATGAGTTGATTTTGCTGAGTCAGTTTGTTGCCTACCACTGAAACAATGGTTTGATCAGCAATCACCTCCAACTCACCCAATGGCTGAAGCTCCTTGGATATCTGGTCAAGATTCAAGGTATTGTCGATGGTTACAGACACCGCCACTTCAGATGTGGTGATCATATCAATGGACGTTTTGTATTTTTCAAACACCTCGAAAATCTTTCTCAGAAATCCATACGCCAGCAACATGCGGCTGCTTTTAATTTTCACCATTACAATACCATCCTTTGCGGCAACTGCTTTAACACCATCTCCATCAGGTTCTTTGAGGATGATGGTACCCTTTGCCTCAGGCTCCATGGTATTGAGCAACTTAACTGGAATATTGAATTGTTGTGCAGGCCAGATGGAAGCTGGATGAAGAATTTTTGCTCCAAAATAAGCCAATTCAGCTGCCTCATCAAAGCTCAATTGTTCAATCGGACGGGTAGTACCAACCACTCTTGGGTCATTGTTGTGCATGCCATCAATATCCGTCCATATTTCACAAACAGAGGCCGAAACTGCAGCAGCAATCAATGAAGCAGAATAGTCACTGCCCCCCCGTTTTAGGTTATCCACCTCTCCCTTTGCATTCCTGCAAATGTAACCCTGGGTAATATAAATTGGCTTGCCGGAATGGCTCTCCAATGCCTTCAGCAATTTTGCCCTGATGGCAAGCACCTGTGGCTCATCATTGGCATCTATGGCCATGAAATCAAGTGCAGGAAGCAATACATGGTCCTGGCCCTTCTCTTCAAGATAATAAGAAAACAACTTGGTACTCATCAATTCTCCCTGGGCAAGAATATCCTTGTTGAGCGCCTCATTGAAAGAAATTTTCAAAATGATATTCAGGAATTCAAAATGCTCATTGATGCAGGCAACTGCCTTTGCCCTGATTGCCTCTTTTTCAAGCAAAGCATTGATGAAAACGCCATAATGGGCATGAAGTGTTTCGATGGCATTTTTGGCTTTCTCCTTGTCTCCTGCGGCCAAAGCATCCCCAATGGCCACCAACGCATTGGTTGTTCCACTCAACGCACTCAAGACAACAATTTTTGGCTCATTGTCACGGGTGATCAAGTCTCTTACCTGAAACATTCTTTCCGGCTTTCCAACGGAGGTTCCTCCGAACTTCATTATTTTCATGCTTGGTTGATTGAGTGTGTGCGAAGTTAAAACTTGATATTGAATTTTTCAGCAATTGATGCAAGGTCCTGCCAAACTACTTCAAGCAGTGGAATGCCATACATGAGACGGTATTTTTCCATGGCCCGCTCAGGATCTCCAGGAATCAATACAGGCTGATCTGCAGCAATCGGTTCGGCAGCCCTGAACCTCCGGATCCAAAGGTCCATATCCCTTTTAAAGTCCTCCGATTTTCTGAAAGCATCAATCCGCATTGCCCCAAAAAAATGACCGACGCCTTTTCCTGGTTGGTTTTCTGGCATGGGAACATAGGCAGGAAATGGTGGTACCCAGGGGCCAAAATTAGCTCCGCTCAACACTGCTGAAAAAATATCCACAATGGAGCCAAGAGCATATCCCTTGTGGCTACCCTGCTCCCTGTTGCCCCCCAGGGGCAACAGGGCACCTCCATTTTTCAATGCATGTGCATCAGTGACCTGATTGCCTTCTGCATCCTGTATCCAACCAAGAGGAGCCTGCAATTGCTTCCGCTGCAATATCTCGAGTTTCCCATTGGCGGCTGTGGTCGTTGCCATGTCCGACACAAATGCTGGTTCATCCCCGGTAGGTACTGCCACGCAGATGGGATTGGTTCCCAGCATCCTTTCTTTGGAGAAAGTTGGTGCCACAAGGGCACTCGCATTGGTCATTACGATGCCAATCATGTCTTTCTCCAATGCCCGCATCGCATGGAAAGCAGCAATACCAAAATGATTGCTGTTGCTTACACTGACCCACCCTGTCCCAACTTGTGAAGCTTTGCTAATGGCAAGATCCATGGCTTCAGGAGCGACAACGAGCCCCAGCCCCTGGTCTCCATCGATGACCGCTGTAGAAGGGGTTTCATGGATGATGGTGATGTTCGGAGACGCATTAACCCGTTTCGCTTCCCACAACCTGACATAGCCGGACAATCTTGCCACACCATGCGAATCAATTCCGCGAAGGTCTGCTGACACCAGTGCCAAAGCCCCTGTTTTTGCCTGGTCTGGAGGACATCCCATGGCCTTGAAGACTTGTTCAACCAGGGCAATGAGTGCTGTATATTCAACCATTTTTTCCATCCGATAAAATTACTGTGAATTTTCAGAAGCGCATCAACAATATCTTGAAGCAATAAGCGGTAAAACATCATGAAAAAGGTGGAAAACTCTCCTTGAATTGCTGTGTTTTACACCTTCTTTTGCCTTTACTTTGATAGAACTTTGTTCTAACAAAATCAATCAGTATGATAAAACTACAGGTAATTGGACATTTGGGCAAGGATTGCACAACGAATGTCGTGAATGGAAAAAACGTGATCAACTTCAGTGTGGCCCACAGTGAAAAGTATAAGGACGCATCTGGAAATCCAGTAGAGAGAACCATTTGGGTGGAATGCGCCTACTGGACAGAAAGAACTGCTGTTGCGCCTTATCTGAAAAAAGGGCAGCTTGTTTATGCAGAGGGGTCACCTGAGGTGAGGAGTTATACCAAGAACGATGGTACTGCAGGAACCTCACTCACCCTTCGTGTATTGAATGTACAACTGTTGGGAAGTTCCAGAAACGAGTCTGGTGGTGCAGAAGCAACAACTGCCGGTGGAGCAGAATCAGATGATCTTCCTTTTTAAATAGGAAGCAGCATCAGCCTTTGGCCGAATGCCTGATTGACCTGATGATTTCACGAAGGTTGATCAGGCTTTTTTTATGTTCAATCCTGTTGGCCATCACAGGATTGACTTGGTTCATGATGGCAATACTTTCATCAATCATCGCTTCTACTTTGTCTGCACCTGCATCGTTTAGCCCAACATCAATCAATACATTTTCCTCCCCATTCAACAGATCTTCCCGAATATCAGCCAGGTCATCCAAAATAAGAAAATAAGTCATGAGTGCATACCAGGCACGAATGGCCTTGTCTACATCAAATGAAGGACTGTTGATGATAACCAGGCTAAAAAGATAGCTGTCAGCCCTGTTCAGTGAAGGGAAGGCAGTTCCAAATCTTATATCTCTTGTTTTAATAGGAAGCGACCTTCCTGCGTAGGCTTTCAATGCTTCAAACAATTGATTGTCTACAACATGTGGAGCAACCTGGTTTACAACCTCGTCAACATGCGCTTCCCAGTCAATTTGCTTATGTTCCAGTCTTGCAGCACTGTGAAGAATGGCTTCTGAAAGTTGAAGAAAATCCTCTCCAATCAACTGTTGCCGATCCGCACCACAACGGTAAAGCAAATCTGAAAAAATCGGCAGGAAGGTGTAGCCGGGAGCACCTGGGATGTAAATTTTTCTTTTTTGCCAATAAAGATTATCCTGAGGAACCCGCCTATTGACATAGGTTTCTCCAATCAGCATGTCAACGCCATAGGCGAGTTTCAGATCGTCTTTGGAAAGAAACATCATTGATCAGGATGGGTTGGGTTTACGCCTGCTGTAACTGCTTTCCCTATTACGGGTAGCCCTTGCATTGGCAGTATCAATCAAAATTTTAAAGTCTTTGGGATGATGGCGGTAAAATTGATAACTCTTTGAAAAACGCTGCGGCTCAACGCCATGGTATTTCAATACAAGATCAATCTCTTTCTGCAAAACACTGTCTTTGTTCAATGAAGAATCCTTGAGTTGATAGGTTTCGACAAAAGCCTCCGCCAATGCAATATCATAGAGAATATTGGCCATTCGGTCCTTTCCAATCACGTCAAATGAATTGAATCCAGTCCCAGAACAAGACCAGAGCAACAAAATAAATAAAGCTGCGGGTATATATTGGGGGTATTTCACTTTAATTCCTGTCTGTATTTTGAGGCATTGGAGATGTCCAATCGTGTGCACAAATCAATCACCCTGGCCTTCTCCTGCAAATTGCCTTTTT
>JBJOOI010000096.1:0-5861 GCA_046051375.1 Bacteroidota bacterium
AATCGAAAGGTGTCCAATAACAAGCTTTTAATTTAGCTCTTTGTAATGCATTGTTCACCCAAGTGTTGCAAGTATGAAACATGCTGTACTTCCATTTGGCTTCGTAAAACGCATCCGAATTTCCATACAATGCGTCAGTTTTGATATTGATGTATTCACCGCTGGGACTCAATAATAGGCTTTCTTGGATGTACTGAATAAGTTCTTTGTATTGTGCTTTTGAAGCTTGAATGGCAATACATTGCTCATTTACCTTCATTTCACGATAATACGTTGCATGTAAAACGCCCGATCCCAAACCAAATGCTGCATTAAATGCTGTTGGGACGGTTAAGTCGCCCCACGTTGGTGTTTCTAAATAAAATTCTTTATCGCCCAAGCCTAATGCTAAATAACGGTAGGTAGAATCTGAATTTCGGTTGTATTTGTGAAGGAAATAATTGTTCCAATTGATGAGTTCATTCGATGCAGGCACAATGATATCCGTATGCACTCCATTGGTTTGTAAATACAATGTAACTTCTGCATTTCCGGGCTCTCCATCAATATGAATCGACGATAATATCCAAGCCGACAACAGATACAATCCAACCAACAAAACAAAACTAGCAACTGTTTTCCAAATTATGTGAAAAGCTTTGACTAAACCTTTTTTGATCATGGGTGCGTTAAGAATTTAGCTGCAAAGCTGTTTTATTTGGAGTTCCCTTCTTGTTTGGGCAAAAGAATTCTAAATGTTGTGCCTTTACCAAGTTCTGATTTTTTAACAAAAATTCTTCCTTGGTGGTAGTTTTCTATGCTCAATGGAAAGGAAATGCCATGAATACTCCAGCCTTGCTCTCCAGCATGTTCATGTATCTGGTATATACCTATTTGGAAGTGAAGGGATTGCTTGCCTTGGTCAAAAAAAATTGATCATGTCAAAGAATGAGGCTCCATTGGTTTCTTTGGCCAGTTTTCTTCCTCCAGGTTCATTCCCTCTGGTAGAACCTTTCTTGTTGCATTACAAGGTACACCTCACCATTACACGATCCCGTCAATCTGTATTGGGAGATTATCGGAATGCTTATGCTGATAAGGCACACAGGATCACCGTCAACGGGAACCTCAATCCTTATGCGTTCTTAATAACCCTCCTGCATGAATTGGCACACCTCATCACTTTTATGCGCTTTGGACATAAAGTGGCATCTCATGGCCAGGAATGGAAGGGTCAATTTGCTGATCTGTTGAAACAGTTTTTACAGTCGAGGCTTTTTCCTGAAGATATTGCCAGCCAATTGGCCATCTCATTAAGAAATCCTGCAGCCAGCTCCTGCGCTGATGATGCACTGATGCGGATTTTGAGAAAGTATGATCCGGTAAAAGAAGGATACTGTCTCGTTGAAGAGCTGCCAGTTGGTTCACTTTTTGTGATCAAGAACAACCGGATATTCAGGAGAGAGGAGAAAGTCAGAAAACGCATCAAGGCTGTGGAAATCTCAACAGGGAAAGTTTATTTGTTCAGCCCAGTCTATGAGGTCAAGCAGCATGCTTGATCAGAGCGACTTGAGCATCCATACTGAACAGCCAAAATGGCCTGTATCTCCCAGCGGTTTGTCAAGGTATTCAAATCCGAATTTTTCATAAACAGATATCGCTTTTTTAAGTTCAGGCAGGGTTTCGATGTACATGGAAACAAAACCAAGTTCCTTAGCCTTGCTCATGCATTTGTTCATCAGGGTTGCGCCTATACCCATTCCCCTGGCCAATGGCAGGAGGTACATTTTTACCAGTTCACAGGTGCCTGCAGGCAAACCCGGGCTGGGGAAAATCCCACCGCCACCCATTACATGGCCATCTTGTTCAGCAATAAAATAAGCGGCCCCATTTTCTTGAAAAAGTTCAAATAGATGGTCTGTCGTTTTATCGTAATAAACCGTTCCTGGTTTGTTGGCTCCAAATTCAGTAAGGCAAGACCTGATGATGGTGGCAATCAATGGATTGTCTTCAATGCTGATGGGCCTGATGTTAATTTGATTGGGCATACTATGCTGCAAAGATAGATGTATTCAGATTTGAAGCGAAGATCATCATTTGGTCTGGCGATTGATCAGTTTGTCCATTACATCAAGGTGTGGCAGTGTGATGATGGACAGAAAAATAAAGATGGCTGGGAGGGGATCCATTTTCAATCCGGTGCCCTTCCAGATAAAGGCCATGAAAACAAAGCCGAATGCTGCAAGAAAGGTCATGGGGAGTGCATTCTTCCACATGGTCAAAGGTTTGGCTGCCATCTCTTCTTTTGCCTCATGTAAAAATTTGAAAATGATTTCAAAGGATCTGATGGCGTGCCATCCCCCAAAATACAGGGCAAAAGCCGGAAGCAAGGGGAGTTGATAGCAGAGAAAGAGAATCACAATGAGGTTAATAACGTACAGGGTTGAAATGCTGATTTTGGTTTTTTTATTGGCAATGACTGCACTTGCCAGAAAGAAGAACAACACTCCGCTAAAATAGTAGATGCTGTTTATCTGTATATGCGACAAGGTTGTTTTTGCAATTTCAGATTCTTTGGTAATGCGTAAAACAACCGAAGCTGTTTCCTCAAAATGCGATAAGAGGATGAGCATGAGCACAAGACTTCCCCAGAGCAAACGGCTCAGGTTCCATTGCCAGGTTTCATCTGCATTTGAGAGATCGGTTTCTCCAAAATGCCAGGCTGAAATAGCCAGAAAAATGATCAGGCTGATGCCCGGAAAAAAAATCCAAGCAGCTGAATAAAGAATAATGGCAAGGACATATCTCCCGAGGAATTGTTGGATGCTGAAATTTTGTCCTTTGCTGATGGCAGTTGTTTTTGCAATGATATGATCCAGCGCACCATGAGGAATACCGGTTGCCCCGATCATGATGGCAAAATACATCAGTTGGATCTTCATTGGGATTGCTCCATCATATTGCTGCCATGCAAAAAGGATCAATCCAATCACTGCATTGATCCAGGTGATTCGGCTAAAGTTGCTATTGGCCATCATTTTTTTCATGAGGAGGTCTTTAAAAAAAGAAAGGCCCATGTTAAACAAGGGCCTTTCTTTATGTTTTGAGTTCCTTTTATTTGGATTCAGAACGGCTAAGCAAGTAGATAACAAGACCAAAACCAATCTTGTTTACAGCATCACCGATGTTGTAGATGATGTCCATGTTAAGACCACCAATACCCAAAGCATCAGCAGTTACACCGAACAATCCGCCTGGTGTACCAACAATGTATCCCAAAGGATAAATAGCCCATCCTACGAGAACGAACCATCCGAGGGTCTTGTTTGCTTTTGCAACTGCAGGAGATGCAGCAGTAGCCAGTTTGGAAACTTCTCCGAACCATACAAGGTAAACGATGTAGAAATAAGCTGCACCGCTGATTACACCCCAAAGAACAGACTGGTCTCTGTAGATGGTTTCGCCGAAATAGCCAGTTACAAGCATTACTACTGAAGCGAAGATCAACTTCCAAAGAAGGCCGGTTGTACCACCAGATTTTTTGGTAATCAGGTAAAACTCAACGCACATCAATGGAACAGTCAACAACCAGTCAACATAACGGAAGAAGGTTGGTGAATCTCCGGTTTCGAGGTTGTAACCCCTCATGTAATAATAGTGAACAGCAGCAATGAAGGTGATCAAGCCTGACACCAGCACGGAAGTTCTCCAAGCTTTGTCAGTGTTGCTCAACTCAAGAAAAAAGAAAACCGATGCTGCCATCATGGCCATGGTGCCAATAAAAAACGTAAAGGCAACATAATTGTCGGCCGCAACGGCCTCGAGGAAAAGTGGACTCATTGTGTATTGTTTTGGTTAAGAAATGACAAGCGTTGAAAATCCGCACATTTCACAGACACTGTTTACTAAAACCACATTTCCAAAAAAAAGTTCAAAACTTTTTTAAAATTTTTTTTCGTTCAATGAATTTAGCATTTTTTTTAAACAAAACAAAAAAAAGTAGACGGGTTATAAATTTTTTAAAATTTCTGTTACTGTAGACTTGAAACTGGCATATTCGGGCGGAATCAAGAATGAGGCTTTGTTCTTTTGCATGAGCGCTTCAAGTTTTTCCGGTACCAAAGGAGTCTGGCCGATGGCGTCCTTTACTACTGTTGGAAATTTTACAGGATGTGCTGTTCCAAGTATCAATCCTTTTTGTTCGGGCCGCTCCATCAGGTGGTTATTAAGGGCCCTGTAGGCCACTGCTGCATGCGGGTCCAGCACATGTTGGAAGTTTTCATAGACAGCTTTTATTGTACTCAATGTTTCAACATCGCTTACAGAGACACTGCTGATTGCCTCACAAACCTTCTTGTGATCATGTTGAAAAATGGCCAGAATTCTCTCAAAATTGCTAGGGTTCCCAACGTCCATGGCATTGGAAAGGGTGGGAATGGCCGGCCGGGGATGGTAGTTTCCATCTTTGGTATAGGTTGTGAAAACATCATTGGCATTGCAGGCGGCTATAAAATGGCCTACAGGTAATCCTGATTGCTTGGCAAGCAGTCCGGCACAGAGGTTCCCGAAATTTCCACTGGGTACGGCCACAACCGGATCAACTGTTTCTTCCCACTGTGTTATCGCAAGTGCATAGTAAATCTGTTGGGGCAACCACCTGGCAACATTGATTGAGTTGGATGAGGTGAGCAATACATTTTCTTTGAGCTCCTCATCAAGAAAGGCCATTTTTACTAGTTTTTGGCAGTCATCGAAATCTCCTTCAATTTCAAGGGCATGAATGTTTCCGCCAAGGGCGGTCAGTTGTTTTTCCTGCACCGGACTTACTTTGCCTGACGGATAAAGGATGATTACTTCAGTGCCTGGGATGTTGTGGAAAGCGTCTGCCACAGCACCGCCTGTATCACCGCTTGTCGCAACCAATACAACTATTTTGCGTTCCAGTTTGCTGGCAAAAAAACCCATGCAGCGGCTGAGAAATCTCGCACCTACATCTTTGAATGCAAGGGTTGGCCCATGAAAGAGCTCGAGGCTGTATATGTTTTCGCTGATTTGTTGCAAGGGAAAGTCAAAGTCCAGTGTTTCTGCAATGATCCTGTAAAGCTCTTTTTCGGGAATGGTATTTCCGACATAGGGAGCCATGATCTCAAAGCCTATTTCCGTTTTTGATTTCGTTTTAAGGTTCATGATAAAATCATCCTTCCAGGTGGGAATGTTTTCCGGGTAGTAAAGGCCTCCGTCTGGAGCCTGTCCGTGCAAGGTCGCCTCTTTAAAGTCAACAATATTGTTTTTATTCCTCAGGCTAAAATATCTCATGGTGATTTTTATAATGTGGTGATGCCTTTGCTATTCAATTTCGTCAGGTAGGTCTTGTAATCAATGCCTATTGCTGTGTAAACCTTTTTCATCCCCTCCTCAACCCCTGCAGCTGTTTGCTCATCTTTGCTCAGCATGAAAATGGAAGGGCCGCTGCCGGAAATGCCTCCACCAAGTGCCCCAGCTTCGAGGCTTCTGCGTTTGGTTTCTTCAAATCCGGGTATCAGGATACTTCTTACTGGCTCAATGATGACATCTTCAAGAGACCTTCCAATCAATGCATGGTCGCCCTGCATCAGTCCTGCAACCAAACCTGCAATATTTCCCCATTGCTTGATGGCCTGCTTCAAGGGTACTTCCTTTTTAAGAATTTGTCTGGCATCAGCTGTGCGCACTTCGATTTGTGGATGAACCACAGTGATGAAAAGCTCAGGTGCGGAAAGATTGATGATATCCAAGGGGTGGATGGAACGAATCAGCGTCACTCCACCCAAGAGGCAAGGGCTAATGTTGTCGGCATGTTTAACACCACTGGCCACTTTCTCGCCAAACATGGCAAAACGTAT
>JBJOOI010000097.1:0-5858 GCA_046051375.1 Bacteroidota bacterium
AAAAGCTTTTATGCCTGTCTTTGCTATTCATCAGTCTGTTTTCAATGGCACAGGAGTCTGCCTCCTACAAGCTGCCACCAAAGGAAATTGCTGACCTGTTGCTCGCGAAACCCACTCCCATGGTGTCCATCGACCATTTGGGCGAATGGATGCTGATCATGGAAAGGGAATCCTATCCTACAGTTGAAGAGCTGGGGCAGCCTGAGGTGCGTGTAGCCGGCCTGCGCCTGAATCCCAACAATTTTTCTCCCAGCAGACAGAATTTCATCAACAACCTCAAGCTCAAGCATATTGCAGACGGCAAGGAATATACCATTTCCGGGATTCCTGCAGGGGCGCTGATCGGCAATACCGAATGGAGCCCTTCTGAGAAAAAGATATCTTTCACCAATACCACAGCGGGCAAGGTCGATCTCTATGTGATTGAGATTGCAAAAAAGACCGCCACCAAAATCAACAAAACAGCACTCGTCAGTACAATAGGACCAGTGTCACAATGGGTGGATGACAATACGATCCTCTATACTGCAGCCATCAAGCCTGCTGCCATGCTGCCCAAAAAACCGATCACCCCAGTTGGGCCATCGATCCAGGAAAACCTGGGGAAAGCCGCCCCCAGCCGAACCTATCAAGATCTCATCAAGTCTGTGTACGATGAAACCGTGTTTGCTTTCATGACCACAGCACAGTTGATCAAGAACACCAATGGCATAGAAACCAAGCTTTCCAGCCCGGCCATTTATTCCTCATTTTCCATCAGCCCAGACAACAAGTATATCCTCACCGAAACCATCCAGGCCCCTTATTCTTACCTGGTAACGGCCTATTCTTTTGCTTCCACAATGGCCATCATGGACATGAGTGGTAAGATGGTGAAAACACTTGCCAAACTTCCTTCAGGAGAAACGACCCCCAGCGGTTATGACAATGTGCTGCCTTCGCCAAGAAGCTTTGCATGGCGCGCGGATGAACCTTCGACCATCACATGGTGCGAACCCCAAGACAGCGGATTGATGAAAAAAAACATGGAATTCCATGATGCGGTGTATGCCCTAAAAGCTCCATTCACCGCCAGTCCTGCGGTACTGGTGAAAACAAAAATGCGTTTCAGGAACATTGTCTGGGGCAACGAACATTTTGCATGGGTGAATGAAGGCCTGACAGGAAAACAGATGCAGAAGGCCAGCAGGCTGGACCCTGCCACTGGTGCCATGGAAACCTTGTTTGAAAGAAATACCACAGATGCCTACAACAATCCTGGCATGCCGGTGATGAAAAGAAATGCATTCGGAAAATCCGTCATCAACCTGCTCGAAAACAACAAGATCCTGATGAACAACCCAGTTGGATCATCACCAGAAGGAGACCTTCCATTTCTTGCTACATTTGACCTAGCTTCCAAAACCAGCCAAATCATCTGGAGAGCAAAACAAGGCAGTTATGAAACGGTGACAGCCGTCCTTGATGCCAACAACCTCAAACTGGTTACCAGAAAGGAAAGCCAGACCGAGGTACCCAATTATTATATCAAGAACCTGAAGGCCGATGGTATCGATCAGCAAATCACCGGCTTTTCGAACCCATATCCTTCAATGGTGGGTGTTACCAAAGAAAAACTCAAATACAAGCGGGCAGATGGTGTTGACCTGACAGGCGACCTGTATTTGCCCAAAGGATATGACCGTGCCAAAGACGGACCATTGCCGGTATTGATCTGGGCGTACCCAAGAGAGTACAACAATGCAGCAGATGCGGCACAGGTGAGGGGAAGCAAGGACAGGTTTACCACCATCAGCTGGGGATCTCCGATTTTCTATGTGATGCGTGGCTATGCAGTATTGGACAATGCAGAAATGCCCATTGTAGCAGCGTCAAAAGATAGCAAACCCAATGATACTTTTATTGAGCAGTTGAAACTGAATGCTGAAGCAGCCATTGGCGCTCTGTCTTCTTTGGGAGTTGGCGATGCCAAAAGGGTTGCCGTGGGTGGACACAGCTATGGTGCCTTCATGACGGCCCATTTGTTGTCTCATACCAATCTCTTCAAGGCCGGATTGGCCAGGAGTGGCGCCTACAACAGGACCCTCACGCCGTTTGGTTTCCAGGCAGAAGAAAGAACCTACTGGGAAGCGCCGGATCTCTATTATAAGATGAGCCCCTTCAGCTATGCCAACAAGATCAAGACCCCGATTTTGCTGGTCCATGGTGAAGCAGATGACAACCCGGGCACCTTCCCCATCAATAGTGAGCGCCTTTATAATGCCATCAAAGGACATGGAGGAACCGTTCGCCTGGTCTATTTGCCTTATGAAGCACATGGCTACAGAGGCAAAGAGAACCTGCTGCACCTGTTGTGGGAACAGAGCCAATGGCTGGACCGCTTCGTGAAAAACGCGAAATAAAGGTTAAGGTGTTGTGCTGTTAAACCACATAACCGTTAGAAATCAATTTGCCCCGCTGCCCTGTCTGGTTTCGCATATTGAAACCTGGCATTGGGCTGCGTGGTATAATAGGCATCCATACCAAGGCTGACCATGGAGGAGGCTTCATCCAGCTTGATGAAACCATCTTTGCTGATCTTGGCTGGTTCAATAAATGCATGCAACAACTTGCCCACAACGAGGAAAGTATTGTTCATTGTCAGCGGAATTATTTCAGTAAGTTCCATGGCATATTGCACTTGGCTTTCCAAAACAAAAGGAACAAGAAAATCAACCTTGTATTCTGCTGTCAGACCGACTTCATTGAACTCATTTACCCCCTCAGGATATTTTGCACTGGCCTGGTGGGCTTTTGCGATAAACTCCGGATGAATATGGTTGATGGTATACAATCCGTTGGCACGAATATTGGAAAGCGTATGCGGTGCTGCATCTATTGGGCGATTGATGAATCCAATATAGGACGGATCTGCACCGATATGAACGATGTTGCAAAAAACACCAAGGTTGGGAATGCCTTCCTTGTTGATGGTTGAAATGAGGCTGACGGGCTTGAAACCACTTAAGGAATTCACAAAATTGGCCCGATAGAACCTTTCCCAGCCCTGAATTTCATCGATTGAGTAATGTTTCACATTTCGTTTAACGCACCATGGGAGAAAAGGTTGGAGATTTGCAGAACAATATCCAAACCCAAAATGCGTTATAGCCATGAAAATCAAAAAATCCTATTCAATGAAAATTTCAGCTGCAGGTTTAATCCTGTTTGCAATTCTTACCATGCTGGTTTCCTTCACCAGCAACAATCCAGATCTGGCAGAAAAGACAATTGCCGAGAAGAAGGGTTCAGCTTCAAACACGCTTTTCATCCATTCAATATATACACAGATTCAACAGTCGGGTTCAAACCTGTCTGAAGAGATTTTTTCTCTGGCCTTCATGGGTTTTGAAAAACTCAGTGCCCAGGGTCGCCTCAGTGCAGACAGCATCCTCACCATCATCGACTTTTCAAAATCATCCAGGGAAAAAAGGATGTTTGTGGTAGACCTGAAAGCACAAAAAATCCTTTTCAACAGCATCGTTGCCCATGGCAGGAACACGGGTGAAGAGTTTGCCCAATCTTTTTCAAATGCACCGAATTCTCACAAAAGCAGTCTGGGCTTCTACATCACAGGAGGCACGTACACAGGGTCGAATGGATTCTCCATGCTGCTGAATGGTGTTGAAAAGGGATTCAATGACAAAGCCAAAGAAAGAGCGATTGTGATGCACGGGGCAGACTATGCCAGTGAACAGGTTATCAGGTACAAAGGATATTTGGGAAGAAGTTATGGTTGCCCTGCTTTACCGAGGCAAATCAGCAAAAAAGTAATAGAAACAATCAAGGAAGGGAATTGTATGTTTATCTACTACCCTGACCAGAAATATTTGAGTGATTCAAGAATGCTTAATGGTTAAAATGGGATCTTAGAATGGTTAATCCGACCCGGCCTATTCAGGCTGGGTCTCTTTTTTTAGACCCACAATGCCACCATCTGACAGATGAAACCAACCAGGAATCCGGTAATGAGATCAAACCATTGATGATCTGAAACGACTTTTCTGGAAGACAATACCAGACCGGCAATGAGGGCAGAAACCATAAGGGGCAAACCGGAATAAAGGGTCCCGTCGAAAACAGTCAGTACCATCAGCCCCATCATTCCACCTACGCCGATTCCATGCATGCTGATCTTGTAATAATTATTCAATAACAGAGCGGCAGAAGAAGCAAAAAACATGCCCCGGCACATGTTTACAATGATGCGGGGAGTCTCAGGCTGGTGTTTGAAAACATAATAGGTCCAGAAGAAAAAAGTAATGCTCGCGATATAAGGAACGATGCGTTCTTTCTGTGTTGTGAGAAAAACAGACTTGCTGAATCCAAGCCCTTTGAGCAGTGCCACAACCAGCAACGGAAAAAATACATTGTTGTTGATCACAGCCAGGAGTTTGAGCATTTTGGCCTTCGCAGTAAAACCAACAAAATAAGAGGGATGAATAAAAATCAGGTAAAAGGCCATCATCACTCCTACAAAAAGGGGGTGAAATACGATGGAAATGATCTTGGCTGAAACCTCGATCCACCTGGGGAATATGACCTTTTCTGTTTCGTTTTGCATTTGGATGATTTAAAGTTCTTTTCGCAAGCGTGCGACCGGGATATTTAAAAGTTCCCTGTATTTGGCAACGGTTCTCCTTGCAATATTATAGCCTTTTGCCTGCAACATTTCAGTAAGACTGTCATCACCCAATGGATTTCTTTTGTCCTCCATCATGATCAATTCATGCAGGATGTTTTTGACTTCTTTTGTAGACACTTCCTCTCCACTTTCAGTACTGAGTGACTCACTGAAAAAATACTTCAATCGGAAGCTTCCGAATTCGGTCTGTACAAATTTGCTGTTGGCTACCCGGCTGATGGTAGAAATATCCAGTTTGGTTTTTTCCGCAATGTCTTTAAGAATCATGGGCCGCAGGGAGTTCTCATCGCCACTGAGGAAAAAACTCCGCTGGTGCTCAATGATGGCCTGCATGGTCAGCAGCAAAGTTTGTTGCCTTTGCTTGATGGCATCGATGAACCATTTGGCTGCATCAATTTTTTGCCGGATAAAAACTACCGCCTCTTTCTGGCGCTTGTCCTTTTTGCTCCCTTTCTCATAGTCTTTGAGCATGTCCCGGTACTCATCACTGACCCTGAGGTCAGGAGCATTGCGCTGGTTGAGGGTCAGCTCCGGTTCCCCATTGTTGTTGTACACAAAAAAATCAGGAATGATGTACTGTTCAGCCTTATTGATGGATCCGGCCTGAGCACCCGGCTTGGGATTCAAACTCCTGATCTCCTGCATGGCATCCTTGAGGAGTTCTTCATCCAACTCCAACGAACGGATGATTTTATCAAAATGCCGTTTGGTGAATTCATCAAAATGAAAATCAAGGATTCGAAGTGCGTTTTTAAGCCCGAGAGACTGTCTGGCCTTGATTTTTCTGCGTAGTTGGATGATAAGGCATTCCCTGACATCACGGGCAGCAATGCCTGAGGGATCAAACTGTTGAATAAAGCCCAAGACATGTTCTACCTGATCTGCACTGACAATGATGTTTTGCTTGAAGGCAAGGTCATCTACAACAGAATTCGTGTCTCTGCGCAGGTATCCGTCATCATCAATGCTGCCAATCAATTGCTCGGCAATTTTTTCTTCCAGTGCATCAAGGTTCAACAGCCCAAGTTGTTCTGTAAGCATTTCATGCAAGCCTGAGGAAACCGGATGAGGGATGGAACCACTGCCCTCCAACTCGGGCACATGATCATCCTTGAGCTTGTACTCCGCAATATCATCATCATCGCCATAGTCTTCATACTGCAAGGGGTCCTCC
>JBJOOI010000098.1:0-5816 GCA_046051375.1 Bacteroidota bacterium
GTCCCGGTCCAGTAATCAAGTTCATGTTCACGGATTGTGGTTGAAATCGCTTTTTGCAGGGCGAATGCTGGCATGGCAGGTACTTCTGCAGGGAAGTAGTCGTTGGAAGTTCCTTCGCCCCTGATGGCGGCGATAGGGAGTATAAGGTCGCCAATCTTGTTTCTTTTTTTGAGGCCCCCACATTTTCCGAGAAATAAAACAGCTTTGGGATCTATGGCGGTGAGCAAGTCCATGATGGTAGCCGCCGTGGGGCTGCCCATGCCGAAGTTGATGATGGTGATACCATCGAACGTAGCACATTGCATGGGTTTATCCCTCCCAACAACGGTTACATTGTTCCAGGTTGCGAAAAGTTCTACATATTTGCTGAAGTTGGTCAGTAGGATATATTGTCCAAATTGTTCTATGGCCATCCCGGTATACCTGGGGAGCCAGTTCTTGACGATATCTTCCTTGCTGTTCATATTTCAACTTTTTCTGCTTCGAAATTACTGATTACTTTGCATGCATGATCAACCTTAAGTTTCCTGAACCTGATTTCAAAATCCGTGAACAGGGGGGGCAGCCAGAAATTTTTGATGGAATTCGTCAGAAATGGGTTTCCCTTCAACCGGAAGAATGGGTGAGACAGAATTTCATCAGTTGGATGACCAAGGCTGCAGGAATTCCCTCTCATGCGATAGCCGTTGAGAAAGGGTTACGCCTTGGAAATCTTATGAAACGCTTTGATTTACTAGTCTTTGACTCAAATACACAACCTTGGATGATGGTTGAATGCAAGGCTGCAGATGTCCCTTTAAAAGCGCCTGTCTTGATGCAAATCCTTGCCTACAATCTTGCGATTCCAGTGCAGTATCTTGTGGTTACCAATGGTATTGAATGCCATGTGGCAGACAAAAAAAAAGAGATACCTGAGTGGCTCTCTTTTTTTCCAAAACATGTGTAAAGATATGTTTATGGGAAAATTCCCAGCTCCAAATAGCTTGTTCCTACTTTGTTGATGGCAACCACGAAAGCGGCTGTTCTCATGTCTCGGATGGTGGGATTTTGTTTCCAGCAATCCAAAATCTCATTGGTCGCCTTTATCATGGTATCTTCCAATCCGCTCCTGACCAGGTCAATTTCATCCGGTCCGTGAACAATCAGTTTTTTTTGTTCATCGCTGATTTTGTTGCCAGTCATTTCTTCAAGCTGTGCAACAATATTGGCATTTTGATTTTCCATGAATCTTTTTTCGAGACGGCCATATGAAACATGGCTGAGGTTTTTCAACCATTCAAAATAAGAAACAGTAACACCTCCAGCATTCAAATACATGTCAGGAACTACCAGGACTCCTTTGTTGATGAGGATTTCATCCGCCTCAGGCGTCAATGGTCCATTTGCAGCCTCTCCAACAATCTTGGCTTGAACCCTATCAGCGTTTTCAGCATTGATTACATTCTCAAGTGCTGCGGGAATAAGGATGTCACAAGGGGCTTCAAGGGCATCTGTATTTTTGTTGAAGTTGGTTGCGCCAGGGAAGTTAAGGATTGACCCTGTTTTTTTTCTGTGCTGGAATACGGCCTCAATATCAAGTCCGTTTTCATTGTAGATGGATCCCTCATATTCAGCCAGGCCAACAACCAATGCGCCACCTTCCTGAAAGAATTTCGCAGAATGGTAACCTACATTTCCAAGCCCTTGCACAATTATTTTCTTCCCTTCAAGTCCTGTCTCCAAGCCAAGCTTAGCCATGACCTCAGCATTGTTGCAGACTTGCCTGATTCCATAAAAAACACCGAGGCCAGTTGCCTCTTTTCTTCCTCTTACTCCGCCTTGTGTAACAGGTTTTCCAGTGACACAACCCAATGCTTCTACTTCACCTGGGTGCATCGCCATATAGGTGTCCAGAATCCAGGACATTTCTCTTTCGCCTGTACCATAGTCAGGTGCAGGAACATCTTCACCAGGACCAATGAATCTCTTCTTGATCAGTTCACTTGTATATCTTCTTGTGATGCGCTCAAGGTCGTAGGCACTGTACTTTTTAGGATCGATGGTGATACCACCTTTGGCTCCGCCGAATGGAACGTTCACAATTGCACACTTGTAAGTCATGAGTGCGGAAAGTGCCATCACTTCATCCAGGTTGACCATTTCACTGAACCTGATACCTCCCTTGCAGGGAAGTTTATGGTGGGAGTGCTGAACCCTGTAGGCCTTGATCACTTCGACCTTGTCTCCGATTTTTACAGGAAAATGCATGCGAAGCACGCTGTTGCACTGCTTGATTTGTTCAAGAATGCCTTCGTCAAATTGTGTGTATTGAGCAGCTTTGTCAAAACTTTTACAAACGGCATCAAAAAAACTGTACTCAGGATTCATGGCATTTTTTTCATTGATTAGAAAAGACTCAGAAAAGGCTGGTTATGCTCCTTTTTCTAGTTTTGAGATCTTTTTGTCCAACCGGATCAGGTAGCCAATCAGTCCAAAAAGAATGGTGAGCACCACTGCTACGACCACATAAATTTTTCCATTGGATCTCATGAGAGATGCCATTGTTTCATCGGTCGTTGAACTTTGTGCCTGGGCTGCAAAGGATCCCATACTTAAAAGAAAAGCAATCAATTTATTTTTCATCTGAAAACCATTTTTGTTCAAGTAAAATTTTATGTCTGATTTTTAATGTGGCGATCCAGGCTCCCAACAGTGTCCAGCCTATGACTGCTGGATAGAAAACCATTCTCATTCTTGCGTCAATATCATTGAAATTAAGGGCAGGATTTCCTTCCTGGCCCGGATGCAAACTGGGCAATAATCTTGGAATGATCCAAATGGAAGGGAAAAGCATGGCATAGGCGAAAATATTGTATACAGCGCTCACCCTAGCTCTTTGGTCCATGTCAGTGATGGAGCTTCTCAGGATAAAATACGCCCCATAAATCAATAATGCAATGGCTGCACCAATCAGCTTGGGTTCTCGCATGATAGAACCAAATGATGCGAATGCAGGATTGTTAGGATCTGCCCAGGTATAACTGGCCCAGATGGCGCCAGTGGCATAGCCCAATAAACCAAGAAAGGTTCCCACTTCAGCATAGGAGGATGCTTTGATGTCGTGCTCGATCAAACCAGTTCTCAGGTACTTGGTGCTTTGGGCGATTGAAATGGTAAAAAGAATCATCATCGCAAACCACATGCATACATGGTAATAGAGGTTTCTGATGGTCTCTCCCAATTGTGTGAGTTCCGGAACAGGAAGCAAAAGGCCTCCAATTACATCGTAAGCAAGTAATACGATTGCAGCTATTTTCCACCAAGTAAGTCGCATGGCATGGATATATTTTAAAGCATTTAAAGAACCTTGTGTTCTTTTCAACGGGCATACAACCCGTAGCTTTGGAAAACAAAATTAGGCCCTTTGGCTAATCTTTCCATAAAAATGGATATAAAATAACGGCAAGGAACACAATGAGTATGTCAAGGCTTACAAGGAGCAAGACCAATTGCAGGGGAACGCCGTCCCTGAACACCTCCGAAAAAGCTGTTTTTGAGAGCCTGACAAGCAACAGGAGCTGAGGAATGATCAGGGGGAAACCAAGTATAGCCATCAGAGACGCTTGCTGCATGGCCTTACTGGCGATAGCGGCCAGCATGGTAAATACCAATCCCAGTCCCATGGAACCCAAAAGACCGATAAAAAGAAATTGCAAAAATGATTGGGTAGGGTCGCCCATGAATGCGGTGTAAAGCAACAGGTTGACCAGGTTCATGGCCAGCATGAGGACTACGTTGTAGGTGAGCTTTGAGAGGATGAATACCACTGGCGACGTGATGGAATAATAATAGAGCATACGCCCCCTGGCTTCCTGCAAAAAACTTTTTGCTACGGCATTGATGCAAATAAACAGTTGGGTGATCCAAAAAAGAGAGTTCCATGTATCCGAATCAGGAGAATCAATGGTCAGGTAAATCACAAATACCGTTGAAGCGATATAAAGCATCACTCCATAAAGGGTATGTTGCTGCCTGGTCTCCAGTAAGAATTCCTTTTTCAAAAGCGCAGTGTATTGGTTGAGTGCTTCCACGGCAATTAAATTAAGTGTTGAAACATTTTCTGCAACGGGCTTCATAGTGGTCTTTTTCACCCAAGACCACCTGGTCAGTATTGGATGAAATCCTATATGAATAACTGGCGATTCCGCCGCATTTGATACAAACAGCATGTAGCTTGGTGACAAAATTGGCTACAGAGAGCAATGCCGGCATTGGGCCGAAAGGTTTTCCTGTATAATCCATGTCAAGACCAGCCACAATGACCCTTTTTCCTGCATTGGCAAGGCTTTCACACACCGTTACAATTTCTTCATCAAAAAACTGGGCCTCGTCAATGCCAACAACGTTGAATGGCTCGGCATGGGCAAGAATTTCTTTGGAATCTTTCAGTGGTGTTGCATTGATGGTATTTTCATCGTGGGAAACAATTTTCCCTGAATGGTACCGGATATCAATGGAGGGTTTGAAAATACCCACATGCATGTTGGCAATCTTGGCACGTTTTAGCCTTCTGATCAATTCCTCTGTCTTTCCTGAGAACATGGAACCACAGACTACCTCTATCCATCCTGCTTGTTGACTATGGTTGATTGGTTCTATGAACATGAGTTGGTTTGTTGATCTCTCGGTATCTTTATGAACAAGGAACTGTAAAAATACCATAAAGCGATGGAAAGACTTAAAGAATTGACAGAAAAGTTGAACCGCTTGTCCCATGAAGATGCATCGAAAGCGGCTTTATTGGAAGTCGCCTTCGATTTTATCCGAGAATTGATGGTGTCAGATAAGCATCCCCAACCCGAAAAGCATGTTCAGGAGGCTCAACCAGTTGAGCCTGAAATGCATGCTGCTGCTGTTCAGTCATTGAATGACAGGTTCAACGCTACCATGCCAGACCTATCGGAAAAGCTGCAACAACTTCGACAAGACACATGGAGGTCCGCCATGGGTATCAATGACCGGTATATATTTTTGGAATCCCTTTTCAGGGGCGATGCCCACAGTTTTGATACCATGATGGGATTGTTGGATCATGCCAAAACATATAATGAAGCGGAATCGATTGCTTCCCAATACATCAGGATCGTCCGAGACAATCTTGAACAGGAGGCTGTGGTAGAAAAATTTTATGGTTTGCTCAGGAGCCGATTTTCAGCGATATAATGGGCAATGATCTTTGTGGCACCTTTTCTATCCTGCACAAAATTCTTTGCCACATCATCCAATGATCTTCTCATTTCATTGTTTGATATCAGTTTTTCAGTGATGTAAACCAGGTCTTCTTTCGTTTTATAGCTAAATCCTGCTCCAGCTTCGATCAATGCTTTTGCTTCAGCGGTTCGGTCGTGGTTGGGGCCAAAAATGACTGTTTTACCATAGGAGGCAGGCTCAAGGATGTTGTGGATGCCAGCGACATTGAATCCTCCACCCACATAACAGATGGTTGCATAGCGGTAAAGCTTTGATAACATACCAATACAGTCAATAATCAATACCCTGGCATTCTTCAATCTGTCCTGGTTCTCCGATTCAGATAACAGAATATTCTGCTTGAATAAGAGACTGATTTCCTGAAGATGTTTTGGTCCAATTTCATGTGGAGCGATAACAAGTTTTAAATCAGGTATGGCTCCCAGTAATCCTGAAAGCATTTCCTCATCTTCATTCCATGTGCTTCCTGCAATCATGGTGTCAGTCTCACTGCAAAATGCTTCAATAGCACTATGTTGAAAGTCCATGGCAGTGATCTCTGCAACACGATCATAACGTGTATCACC
>JBJOOI010000099.1:0-5781 GCA_046051375.1 Bacteroidota bacterium
TGTAGTAATCAAACCTCTTTCTCTTGCTTCAGCAAGCAAAAGTTGCAATTGAGAATAGGTCATGATGATTGAACGTGGGGCAGTGGGGTCTGGAGCAGCCTGACCTGCATCGTTACACACCAAACATGCAAATGTATAACCAACCCTGGAAACACCTTGTGGGCCACCATTGAAGTTCAATGCCTGAACATCACCCAAGCCATTGGGGATACCCTCAACCCTTGGTAAACCAGCTACAATTGAACGCTGTGAAGGACGTCCAAAAACGGAGAGCCTGCTGTCATTTAATGCAGTCAGCCTATCACTCAATGTTTTACTCACCCTGATCTCATCAAAAGATCCTACCCTTGAATCATACAAAGGCCATTGATTGGGGGCCGCTGCAAGGTAGCGCAACTCAGCATTGTCGGCATTGTTCAAAAAAATCGGATTATTGACAGGATCGCCTACAATGGCTTGAAGGTCTGCTGCTACATTTCTTTTTTTAGAAATACGCAACAAATAACGTATTCTCAGAGAGTTGGCCAATCTTCTCCATTTGACAATTGCGGCAGTTCCACCATTGTACAAAAGATCACCACCAATCGCATTGGTGCTTTTTGCCAGTATTTCGTTGGCCTTTTTTAAATCTGCCAAAACACCATTGTAAATATTTTCCTGCGTATCGTACTTTGGCGTAAACAAAGAACTCGTTTTGGCCTGTCCAGCCTCGGTGTAGGGAACATCACCATATGTTGCTGTCAGTGTTTCGAACATGTATGCTTTCAACACCAATGCTACACCCAGGTAACTGTTGTTGGGATCAGCTGACAGAGACTGGGTAATATTCTGAAGGTTTCTGTAGTTTCCGTAGACATTGTTCCAGACACCATTTTGCTCGTTCCAGAGATACCTGTCTTCGTTTACGAACTGAATCTTGGCGTTGTACTGGGCAACCAAATTTCCTATTCCCCAAGCATTACTTACATTCTGGCTGGTCAGACTGCGAATCACACCACTCAACAAAAGATCAGGGGTAACAGCAGTAGGGACATTTTTGTCGGTATTAGTGTCTGCAAAATCTTTAGTACATGAAAGCATGCTAAATATTCCTGCAGTGACTATACATATGTAGATTAACTTTTTCATCTTTGATAATTTTTCTATGGATTAAAATTTAACATTCAAGTTTACGCCATAGCTTCTTGAGGATGGTATTGCCATATTCTCGATACCGGGCAATGCTGTGCCACCTGAATAGCTCATGTTCTCTGGATCAATATGAGGAACTTTATCCCAAAGAAGAAGATTTCTTCCAACAAGGCTGATATTCACGCCTCTCAAGGGAAGCTTACCCCAAAACTTGTCAGGAATAGTGTAACCCATTTGCACTTCACGCAGTTTCACAAAAGAAGCGTCAAACATTACGCCTTCAGCAATACCCCTGCCACCTGTCCAAGCAGTATGCCATTCTCTTGCAGCAACTTTTCTGGTGTTCTCCTGTGGTACACCGCCTACAAAAACAACTCCCTTACCAATAACCCCGTTACCAGCTTTCGTCAAATCATATCCATCTGCTCTGCCTTCAAGTGTTTCAGTTGTGATACCACCTTCGCGGCCAACAGTTTGTGTTTCACTGTAAAGGTTACCACCACTTCTGATGTCAAACAGGAAACTCAAATTAACACCCTTGTAATTGAATCCGTTCATTATACCGAGAAGAAAATCTGGATTGTAGTTGCCCAATTTGATCCTGTTGGTTGTACGAACCGGACGACCGTTTGCGTCAAATACCATTTGTCCAACAAACTTACCAGATGCATCATAATACGGAGCTGCAGGGTCGGTATTTTGAACACGTGCAAATCCAATGCCGTAAAGATCACCCATACGCTCACCCACCCTTGCTTCCACAGTTACCCTTCTGCTTGCCATCACAAAATTGGTGAGACCATCACGCAATTCCAACACTTTGCTTCTGTTCGCACTGAAATTCAAATCAGTATTCCACTTGAAGTTCTTGGACTTAATGCCTTGAATATTCAGCATCACCTCGTAACCCCAGTTCTTGATTTTACCGGCATTGATGCTGCGGCTGTTAAAACCACTCGTTACTGACAAAGGAATGTTCAAGATTTGATTTCTTGTTGTACTGTTGTAATAGGTAACATCAATACCAATTCTGTTTTTCAAAAATTTGAGCTCTGCACCAACTTCATATGAATTGCTGATTTCAGGTTTCAAATTCAAATTGGCAAGCCTGTCAGTTTCTCCATAGATTTGGAAATTGCCGAAAGGTAATGAGGGATTAAATGACTGTGTAAATGTAAACGGATCTGTGTCATTACCTACCTGTGCAAAGCTACCCCTTACTTTTGCATAGCTGATGGCAGAAGGCAGTTTAATCATATCACTTACGATTGCACTCAGGGCTACTGAAGAATAAAAATATGAGTTGTCTTCAGTTCCAAATTCACGCAAAACACCCGGTAAAGTCAGGGCACTGCTCCAATCATTCCTTCCTGTAAAGTCAAGGAATAATTTGTTTCTGTAAGCAAGTCCAGCAGCGGCGTACATACTGTTGATTTTCTTGGAAACAGTACGCTGTGTATTTTGAAGAGGAATCCTTGAGTTGGTCAAGTTATAGATTCCAGGAATATTAAGCTGTCCAGCATTGGTCTCATCAAACTTGCTCAATTGGCGCATTTGGTTGCCTCCGAAATTACCAGTAATGGAGAAATCCTTGTTCAGTTCCTTGTTCAAGTTGAACAAGAAATCTGTATTGGATTCTTCATTGATCAGGTTAACTTCACGGTATTGACCAAATGGGAAACGCTGTGTGCTAAAAGCCCTGCGATATTCCCTGCGTTCAAGTGACCAATCGGTTGCAGCACGCACCATCAAACTCAACCAAGAATTAAAGTCATACTTCAAAGATGCATTGCCGATGACCCTATCATAAATTTGGCCATTGGTGTTTTCGCTAAGCGTAAGATATGGGTTATCGTGATAATTATAATTGAACCCAAATTGACGGTTATTGTCAGCACCAATCATCCACTTTCTTTTCATTGCTGAAACGTCTACACTTGGGGGCAACCAGCAATTGAACAAATACATGATGCTTTCTGTTCCGTAGCTGATGGTTGGCCTGTTATCACTGTTACCTTTAATGTAATTGACAAATGCCTTAGCTGATAGTTTATCTGTAAAATTGTAACCACCAGACAAGGTTAAAGTATTCCTCTTCAAATCAGTATTTGGCACCATACCTTTTTCATCCAAGCGGGTGTATCCCAACCTGAAGTCCCCTTTTTCATTGCTTCCAGTAAATGAAACTGTATTGGTCAACACACTTCCAGTCTGCAAAAAATTTTTCAAATTGTCGGCATATCCAACCCAAGGGGTAGCAGTAATCACAGAGCCGGCAGGAGCATTGAGGTCTCCACCAAAAAAGGGTGTCGGCTGTCCGTTAAGGGTTCTTGGAGAATTGAACTGTGGATAGCTTTGTCCGCTGAATTTAGGACCCCAAGCCTCGTCAGTTCCATCAGTAAGACCTGCACCTGCGCCATTTACAAATGCGAATGCTCCTCCATTACCATTTCCCTGACCATATACAGCTTGATATTCCGGTAGTTTTAATGGTGTGCTTGCCACATAGTTGCTCGAAACCTCAACACCAATTCCTTTTGAACGAGACCCTGATTTTGTTTTGATCACAATTACACCATTTGCAGCGCGTGAGCCATATAACGCAGAGGCAGATGCACCCTTCAATACAGTGATGCTTTCTACATCATCTGGATTAACAAAACCAGCACCATTACCAAAATCTACTTCGAGGTTATTTCTACCATTGGAGCCTACCACTGCATTGCTGATGGGAACACCATCAATTACATACAAGGGTTGGTTTTTATTCAAGTCTACTGATCGTTCACCACGAATGGTTACCCTTGATGAACCACCAACACCAGAATTAGATCCAACAACAGTTACACCTGCAACCTTTCCAGCCAATTGATTCACCACATTGGTTTCACGCGCAACCGTCAAGGCTTCTCCCTTGATATCCTGTAATGCATAACCAAGCTTTTTCCTGTCTTTTCTTATACCGAGTGCTGTTACAACTACTTCATTCAATTGAGAAGGTTCAACATCAACAGTAAGCAACTGAAAACCAGTATTGGCAATGGTAAAGGCTTTCTCTTTAACACCTACGCCAGTGACCAGCAAGACATCGCCTTGTTGAGCCACAATAGAAAAATTTCCATCAACAGATGTTGATGTTCCGATGTTTTTCCCCTTCACGAGTATCGAAGCACTGGATACAGGTTGAGTAGAATTGCTGGAAATCACTTTCCCTGTAATTTTCTGCTGTGCAGATACATCAGCAGGATGTTGTACGAGTATAAACAGCAAAAGTGCTATAATACCCCCATAAATTTTTCTCATGATAATTTTGCTTTGGTTTGGACGCAAAACTATCAGCGCAATGTAAAGGAATTACTCCCCAAGCATAAAGGAAAAGTTACAATAGTATTATGGGAATGTTATGGACAACCCAAACAATGAAGTTTGTAGAAACTTCAATTTTATTTTTGCTCAACACCTTTAACAAACCCAATCAATCCATTAAAATAGGTCTGCTGGTCATCATACATCGACATATGGCTGCCATTCTCACAGTAGAGGTAGGTTCCTTTTTTGAATTGTGAAGCCATCCATTTCATGTGTTCAGGGTCCATGGTGTCATGCTTTGCGCCAACCACCAAAGTGGGGAGGTTGATGTTTTTCAACTCCTTGCTGACATCCCAGTTGCTCAAACGACCGGCAATGCCAAACTCGCTGGGGCCCTGCATGGTCACGTAAAGGGATTGGTTCATTTTGGCAAATGAACGACTTACCGGCTCTGGCCATTGTGCAGAAGGAAGTCTTAAAATATGTTTCTCGTAAAAATTGGGGATCAGCAATCCCATGTAATTGGGGTTGGCAAAATCATTTCTGGCTTCCATGGCCATCAGGGTATCCAACACTGGCTTGTCAAATTGTTTTGACAAGACTTCATCCGCATATTTTCCATAGTCCGGACAGCTGGACATCATGTTGGAAATCACCAGTGCTTTCATTTGATCTTGGTACTTCAATGCATACTGCATGGCCAGGATTCCGCCCCAGCTGTGCCCGAGAAGATAAAAATTATCCTTGTTCAAACCCAATGCCTTGCGCACCTGCTCCACTTCTTCTACAAACCTTGGCAGATCCCAATAGGCAGTATCATTGGGGTTGTCAGACAACCCGCAACCCAACTGGTCATAGTAGATGAATTCAATCCCTTCCTGCGGAAGGAAATTTTCGAAACACTCAAAATATTCGTGGGTCGCTCCTGGACCGCCATTCAACAACAGTATTCGGGTTTTGGGATTGTTGCCAAACCGCTTGGTCCATACCTTGAATTTCTTTCCAAAGCTTTCAATCTCAACAAATTTTACATTGCCGGATTGTATGCCAGAATCCTGTTGGACAAAATAAACCTTTGTATCAACAACATCCTGATCACCCTGTTTACAAGAAAAAAATAAGGTTGCAACGAGGCAAATGAGCAATAGCTTTTTCATTGGTTTCCTGTTTAAATGATTCATCCCCGAAACGGTGGGTAACGGGGATGAAAATAATTAAAAAACAGATAACAAAACAGCGCTATTCTTTGCGAGGTAACTTTGCGTCCCTTTGTGCAGTATTGTATACAAACGCAGCCACGATGGTAGCAATCTGTTTCAAATCTGGTGCAGACAGGTGATC
>JBJOOI010000100.1:0-5767 GCA_046051375.1 Bacteroidota bacterium
TTAAACAAAAATGAAGCATCCTATGCTTGTTTTGTTTAATTTCACATTATTAACAATTAAACAAAGCGGTATGTCAACACAGGAATTCAACCAGCTTCTACTTCAGAACTCAGAATACCTTAGGCCTTTTGCAGTAACCCTTACCAAGGACCAGGAAACCGCCAAGGACCTGTTGCAGGAGACCATGTTTCGTGCTTTGTCTAACCAGGAGAAATACAGTGTAGGTACCAATATCAAAGCATGGTTGTATACCATCATGCGCAATATCTTCATCAATAACTACCGCCGCAAGTCCAAGCAGAATACCATTTTCGACAATAGCCCCAATGAGTTTCTGCTTGATCATAACCAATCAGCAGTTCCCAATGGTGCAGAAACTTCAATGCGCATGAAGGACATCAACAAGGCAATTCACGAGCTCCCCAGCATTTTCAAACAACCTTTCATGCTTTATTTTGAAGGGTATAAATACCATGAAATTGCAGACATGCTCACAGAGCCATTGGGTACCATCAAGAGCCGTATCCACTTTGCAAGAAGATTGCTGAAAAACCAAATCAGCAAGTTTTAGCTTAACTTTCCAGTGTGGGTAAAAAAGCGATCATTATCGGTAGCGGTTTCGCAGGTCTTTCTGCTGCTTCATTCCTGGCAAAGGCTGGATGGGAGGTGGAAGTTTTGGAGAAGCATGACCAACCAGGTGGCCGTTGCAGGCATTTCAAGGCGGATGGTTTCAGTTTTGACATGGGCCCCAGCTGGTATTGGATGCCCGATGTTTTTGACCGATATTTCGGATGTTTCGGCAAAAAAGTAGCAAACTATTACGACCTGATCAGGCTTGATCCTTCTTATAGAATTTACTGGGAACAAAACCAGATGGATGTTCCATCCGATTATGCCTCATTAAAAAAGATGTTCGATCAGCTTGAACCTGGTGCAGGGGAGCAATTGGATGCCTTCATGGCAGAGGCCGAATATAAATACCGCGTAGGTGTGAACAAGCTTGTTTTCAAGCCCGGTCAATCATTGCTCGAGTTTGTTGACAAGGAACTGATTGCCGGCCTGTTTCGGTTGGATGTGTTCAACAATATCAAGTCCCATATCGGAAAATTTTTCAAGCATCCACAGCTGCGCCAGATGATGGAGTTTCCGGTCCTCTTCCTTGGTGCCTTACCGGAAAATACGCCAGCACTCTACAGTCTTATGAATTATGCTGATGTGAAGTTGGGAACCTGGTTTCCCCGTGGAGGGATGTACAAAATTGTGGAGGGCATGCACAAACTTGCTGTTGAACTTGGGGTAACATTTCATTTCAACCACAATGTTTCGTCGATCATGGTTGAAAATGGTATTGCCAAAACAGTGGTAGCCGACAATGGGAAACAATTCCATGCTGATGTGGTGATTGGCGGAGCCGATTATCATTTTATAGAAACCAAACTGCTTGAAAAGCAGTACAGGAGCTATTCTGATGACTATTGGGAAAAACGTGTCATGGCTCCAGGATGTCTTATTTATTATGTAGGCATCAATACAAAGATTCCTGATCTCCCACACCATTCTCTTTTCTTTGATGTGGATTTCAATGACCATGCTGCAGAAATTTATACCAATCCTGATTGGCCGAAGTCGCCGCTCTTTTATTTGAGTGCAACCTCTGTAACAGATCCTACCCAGGCGCCCGAAGGTTCAGAAAATCTTTTTTTCCTGATCCCCATTGCCGCTGGGCTGGATGGTGACGATCAATCCATAAGGGATCATTATTTCAATCTCTTAAGTGACCGCCTGCATCAACGAACCGGTGTAGACATCAGAAACCATGTCGTTTACAAGCGTTCGTATTCATACACTGATTTCGTGGATGACTACAATGCATTCAAGGGCAATGCCTATGGCTTGGCCAATACCCTGATGCAGACAGCCATCCTTAAGCCATCTTGCAAAAGCAAAAAAGTGAAGAATCTCTATTACACCGGTCAGTTGACAGTCCCCGGTCCAGGAGTGCCTCCCAGCCTTATCAGTGGAGAGGTAGTAGCAAAATTGGTTGACAAGGAAAATAGTAATTGATAACAAGGAAATGGGTAATCTCAAATAATTCTGTCAATCTGTTGAACAAATAGAGGTTTTCCTGGGTTAATTGTTTAACTTGAAAAGCAAAACCCGTAAAATACAGCATTTTAAACATGATAGGAATCTTTCATAATGTTTCTCACGAATGCAGTCGCGTTACCACACAGCGATACAGCACTTCATTCAGCAGTGCTATCAAGCTGTTGCACACTGACATTCAAGGTCCTATTTATGATATTTATGGTTTTGTACGCTTTGCTGATGAAATTGTGGATACATTTCATGATTTCGACAAGGAAACCTTGCTTGCCGATTTTAAAAAGGATGCCTACGAAGCCATTGCAAAAGGAATCAGCCTGAACCCCATCCTGCAAAGTTTTCAGTTGACCGTCAATCGGTATAATATTGACCTGGCATTGGTTGAAGCATTTTTCAAGAGCATGGAATTTGACCTCAACAAGGCCAAGTATGATGCCCTTGGATATGCAGAATACATTTATGGCAGTGCGGAGGTGGTTGGTTTGATGTGTCTTTATGTTTTCTGTGACGGAAACAAAAATGAATACGAGAAGCTGAAACCTGCTGCGCAATCACTGGGTGCTGCTTTTCAGAAAGTCAATTTTTTGAGGGATGTAAAAGCGGATTATCAGCAGTTGAACAGGGTATATTTTCCTGGTGTTGATTTCAATTCATTCACACATGAAATGAAGGAATCCATCGAGGATGATATCGAAAATGATTTCCGCCTGGCTTACGAAGGAATCCTGAAACTGCCTCTGACAGCACGTTTCGGCGTTTACCTTGCCTATAAATATTACCTCAGCCTCTTCAAAAAAATAAAAGCAGTCAAACCACAGCGCATCATGGAAGAGCGCATCCGCATACCCAACTATCAAAAGGCCTGGGTGGCTGCAAAAGTGGTTGTCAGGACACAGCTGAATATGCTCTAGAAAGGTTTAAGCGGTTAAGGTAAATCTTCAACTGCTTCAACTTACTTCCACAACTCCTCCATCACCTTCCCCCTCACGTTCAAATCCCCGAATGTATTTTTGGCTGTTGGATGAACCCTGTTCGCCAGCAATACAAATACCAATCCTTTTTCAGGATCTGCCCATGCACAGGTTCCAGTAAATCCAGTATGACCGAATGTTTTTGAAGAGATGTTCAGCGCCGGATAGGGAACTTTTCTTGTTGCATTGTCTTTCTCGGGTTTGTCAAACCCAAGTCCTCGCCTGCTGATATCGCTTTGGTAGGAATTGAACAAATCAATGGTGGCTGTAGAGAAAAATCTTTTTTCGTTGATCACTCCTTTGTTCATGATGATCTCCATCAATACGGCAATCTCATAGGCATTGCTGAAGAGTCCGGCATGGCCAGACACCCCGCCAAACATGGCTGCACCAGGGTCGTGCACATATCCCCTCACCAATCTTTCCCTGAAGTAAGGATCTTGCTCAGTTGGAGCAATGGTCTTTTTATTGATGTATGCAGTTGGGTTGAAACCCGTGCTCCTGAATCCAAGCGGACGGTAAAAATTGTTCCATGCATACTGGTCCAGTGATTGTCCACTAACGGCCTTCACCACTTCTCCCAGAAAAATAAAATCATTGTCGCTGTAGATATAGGGTTTGCGGGAATCCACAGATGAAGTAAGGATCCTGCTGATCATGGTATCCCTCCAATCCGTTCTCATGTACAAAGAGTCATCAACCTTTACGTTATATTTTTCATTGTTGACTTTGCTGAAATAACCCGGCTTTGCCTTCATGGTAACACTGTCTGAAATCTCCTTGTAAAAAGGAATCCACGCCTTCAGTCCTGCCTGGTGCAACAATACTTCTCTTAAAGTAATGTTGGCCTTGTTCGATCCCCTGACCCAGGGAATATAGTCGCCAAGTGTTCCATCGAGTCTGATCTTTTTTTCATCGTACAACTTCATGATGGAAAGGGTAGTGGCACATATTTTTGTAACAGAAGCCATGTCATAAACTGATTCCTGCGTCACCTTTTCCGGAGCCTCATAGCTCATGTTGCCATAGGTTTTCTGCTCAATGATTTTGCCATCTTTGATGACAAGCAAAGCCATGCCGGGAGCTGCTTTCTGGCGAATGGCATCCTGGATGATGGAGTCAACCCTTGCCATTTTATTGTTGTCTCCAGATGTTTTTTTACCTGGGCTATAAACCTGCGCTGCAATTGCCGGAAGATTGATGCCTGTCCCTGCAGGCAGAGATGCACAAACGCTGACGGGCAAAGCACCTTCTGTTGGCAATACTCCACTGAGCATCTTTGCTGCAGCCTCATGAACGATGGCATCATCTTCATAACAAATCATGATGTTTTTCGCATCGCAAAAACTTTTTGCTGCATAAGGATTACCAAAAATGAAAAGGGAACTTGATGAGGAAGAACTGATCTTGTTGACCATTCGAACCACTTCATTGCTGATGCTAAAATTATTGGCAGGGAACCTTGGCAGTTCATGCAGTGCGATGATGATTTTGTCATAGCCTTTGAGCAATTCAATCAGGCTGTCTGCAGCTGCAGCAGTTTTTGAATTGTCAAACATGAAAACATCCGCATTGTAGTTCTTCCGTAATGCAGCAGCAAAAGCGGTATTCCTGTTCCTGCCTATTTCCAGCAATGCATAGTTGCCGAATTTTTGTCCAGTTTTATTGAGGCTTTCAGAAGCGCCAGTGGTTTGCAAAAGGCTTTCTGCTGTTCTCCCTGCAAGCAAAGGAAATGCTGTTTTGTCATCTAGCTTTGCAAGGGTTATTGCTTTTTCTGCAATCTCTTTTTTTAACCCATCTGTTTTTTCGTTCAGTCTGATGGCCAGACCTTCCAGGGAAAGAGGTTTCCAGTTTGCCAATCCTGTCTGGTATTTTGCCTGCAAGACTTTTCTTACATGCTCATCAATGTGTGACCAGCTCAGCACGCCTTCGGCGATGGCCCCCTTGACCTTTGAAATCGTTTTTTCAACATCGCCTGGCAGACAGAGCATATCGTTTCCTGCAATCAGGGATTCTACGCTGGAAGCCCCGTCGGGAAAGGCATTGGCAATTCCTTTCATTTCCAATGCATCGGTGAAAGTGATGCCTTTGAAGCCCATTTCTTCTTTCAAGAGTTTCGTTACGCTTTTTCTGGAAACCGAAGCAGCCCTGTTGGTATTGCTGTCAATGGCAGGGATGAAAAGATGTCCAACCATGGCGCTCCCAATACCTGCATCAAATATTTTCTGGAAAGGGTAGAGCTCAAGACTGTCCAATTGTTTTTTTGATTTGCTGATCACCGGCATGGCCAAATGCGAATCCACATCAACATCTCCATGGCCTGGAAAATGTTTCGCCGATCCCATTACACCTTTGTCGCGCATGCCCAGCATGTACTGAATCCCCAGGGATGCTACTTTGTATTTGTTCTCACCAAATGAACGGTCGTTGATGACAGGGTTATTGGGATTGTTGTTCACGTCCACCACTGGGGCAAAATTTACCTGAATCCCCAGTTGTCGGCACTGTTCTGCCACCCAGCTGCCATAGCGGTAAACAAGGTTGGTATCGCGCAAGGCACCAAGCATCATCATCCTGGGAAGTCCTGCAACACTGTCAAGCCGCATCCCAACGCCGTTCTCCCCGTCAATCGCCATCAGGATGGGTGTTTTGGCGATGGATTGCATCCTGTTGACGAGGGAAGCCTGCCT
>JBJOOI010000101.1:0-5741 GCA_046051375.1 Bacteroidota bacterium
GGCAAATGCAAAGGGAGGATTCTCTTTTTGGGTCAATTCGCGCAGGCGGTTACCCAAAATGGAGGTATAAAGGCTGTTCAACAAATCCTTTCTGTATTCGGCAATGGTCTGTGGCTTTTTATATGCAACAGCGGGATAATTGATAGAAAACTCATAGCCGGTGGCTTCCTTGTCGGTCACTACCATTGCCGTGTTTTCCCTGTATGCAGGAACCGAGGCATAATCCCTTTTCCGTCCTGAAGTTGACTTTAACCCAGCAAAATGCTTGTTGATGTATTTCATGGCGGCATCTTTGGAAATATCGCCTACCACCACAACAGCCATCAAATCTGGCCTGTACCATTCCTTATAGAAACGCCTTATAGCATCAGGATTAAAGGTTTTGATGATGCTGTCTACCCCAATAGGAAGGCGGTTTGCATATTTCGAACCCTTGAAAAGTTCAGGATATATTTTCTTGAACATCCGTTCCTCACCACTTTTTCCAAGCCTGCTCTCTTCGAGGATGATTGCCCGCTCGCTGTTGATGTCTTCATCCAGATAAGTCACCTGGTGGGCCCAGTCTTCCAATATCTGGAAACCTTTGTCGAGGTTTGAGGGCTGGTCAGTTGGGATAGGCAAGATGTAGACGGTTTCATCAAAGCTCGTATAGGCATTCAGGTCATTTCCAAATTCTACACCTATGCTTTGCAGATAGGAAACAATGTCATTCTTTTTAAAATTTTTTGTGCCATTGAATGCCATGTGCTCTGCCATGTGCGCCAAACCCTGCTGATCATCATCCTCCATGATGGAACCCACCTTGATAATGAGGCGCAGTTCTACTTTTTTCTCAGGCTTTTTGTTCTCCCTTATATAATAGGTAAGGCCATTATCAAGTTTACCAGTGGTTACTTTGGCATCAAAAGGAAGTTTGGCACCAAGTTGATCCTGGGCGAAAATTGAAACGGAAAGAAAAAAAGCAATCACAAAACTTATCGAGGTGGAATATTTTCTCATGGAATAAAATTGATGATGCAAATATAAGGATCAAATTCAGCATGTTATGATTCCTCTTTGGCGCTTTCAACAGGACCAAGTTCATACCCCAG
Source organism: Bacteroidota bacterium (assembly GCA_046051375.1). GTDB lineage: Bacteria > Bacteroidota > Bacteroidia > Chitinophagales > Chitinophagaceae > Pollutibacter. The sequence goes on from JBJOOI010000101.1 coordinate 1,092, forward strand.
ATAATTCAATACCTGATTGACTTTGTCCATCCTGAGCGTCTTTTTCCCTTGCTCCAACTCTCTGATAAAGCGCAGCCCAACATGGACACGCATCGCCAATTCAGTTTGGGAAAGCCTGAGTGCTTTTCTTTTTTCCTTTACAAATTTACTCGTGTTCATGGTATACCTTTTCGGGTATGATTTTTTGTTTATCGTTGTTTTATACCCCTTCAGGTATAAATATTTTTCAGGTTTTGGGGCACTATTTTGACGGTAGCTTAAATTTTCTTTTTGCCCGTTTTTTTAGCATTTTCCAGATAACATTTTAGTGTAATGTCACGTTACCTTTGCATGTTCACTGATGTATAAAGATCATGGGCAAAAACAATATTCATCATTTTTTAAAATTACATTTTTCACTAAGCAAGATTAATTGATTATTTAGCCATTAGTTTTAAACATCCAATCCCTACTAAAAACAAAATCATGAAAAAACTTTCAACATTTCTGCTAATGATTGTGGCCCTTATCGGGATTTCAAACACTGCTTCTTTTGCTACGAATTATTATGTAGATCCTTCTTCTGCTGCAACGACTGCCAATGGCTCATTGGCTTTCCCATGGAAAACAATTGCTCAGGTCAACAGTGGAACAACATTGTTGAATCCGGGCGATAGTGTACTGTTCAGAAGGGGTCAATCTTTTTCCGGTCGGCTGACGATATCGAGGTCAGGTTCTGCAACTGCACCAATTGTTTACTCCAACTATGGTTCTGGAAATTTGCCGGAATTCAACAATGCCATCACTGATATCATCAACATCACAAACAAACAATATGTCGTGATTGATGGAATCAAAATCATTGACAATTCCATCAGCACAACCGACCATACTGTACAAGCTAAAATCAGCTATGCCATCAATGTTGATAATTCACCGAATTGCAGCATCAAGAATTGTGACATTTCACTTGTAGGTGTTGGTATTGCCGTAACAACAGGATCCGATAACACCACCATCACTGGAAATTACATGCACAACATGCGCATGGTAAGAAATACACCCACATCAGTCAATCCTGATGACGATTATGGGGCAAACCCCATGGTAATCGGCAGCTCAAACAACAATATATCCAACAATCGTTTTGAGGAATGTTGGGCACTGAGTTATGACTATGGATATGATGGCGGTGCTGTGGAATTGTTTGGCGGAACCATGAACAACAACAAAATCATGAACAATACTGCCATCAATTGCAATGGCTTCATGGAAATAGGAAGCAGCAACAATGGTATTGCGCAAAACAATATTGTAGCGTACAACAAAATCATCAACTGCGGAATCATTGGTGTATACCAGAATGGATCTACATTTTCCGTAACAGTCAACAACCTGCAGTACTATAACAACACGGTTATAGAAACAGTAAAGCAATATTCTCAACCAGGTGTTATGTTTTGGATGGCTGGAACAGGATCTGCAGGAATGGTAGTCGTGAAGAACAATATCTTCTGGCTGTCTTCAGGCAACAATTTTGCCAGTAGCAAATTCAATTCCGGTCAAATGATTCATACAAACAACATATACCGTATGGCTTCCGGATCATTGGGCATCACATTGAACAGCAGCGAATTGCTGAGCACCAATGCAAGTTTGTTTACAAGTGTTGCAGGAGCACCAGCTGATTGGAATCTAGCGTTACCAAGTACTTCAGCTGCAATTAACTTTGGAACAAACGTTGGCTTAACGAAAGACTTTGCAGGAAATGCAATCAGTGGGAATCCTGACGCAGGAATACTGGAGTATACAAGTGCTGTAGTTCCAACTGTACCAGTTGTACCATTGGATGCATTGGCATCAGCCGGATCTATCAACTGCAACGGTGGTACAACCACTGTAGTGGTCTCTGCAACTGGAGGAACTGCGCCTTATAGCGGAACAGGAAACTTTACTGTAGGGGCAGGTACTTTCAAATATTTTGTGACCGATAGCAAAGGATTGAAAGATTCCGTAACCGTTGCTATATCTCAACCAACAGCTATCGCAGCCTCACTCACATCAGGCACAATCACTACCGCAGGAGGCAGCACCAGTATCACTGTCAGCGGATCGGGCGGTACATCACCCTACACATATAATATCAACAATGGATTATATCAATCTTCAAATCTCTTTTCAGGTGTATTGGCAGGAACATATACAGTAAATACAAAAGATAGTAAAGGTTGTATTGCTGGTAAATCCATTACAATTGCGCCTTACCAGGATCCTTTGGTAACAACCAGTGTAAGATTCAGTGCAAGTGTTTACCCGAATCCAACTACCAATTTTTTCAAGGTAAGCATCTATCGCTACCACAGTAACTATCCGGTGTACATAACTGTTTTCAATACAAACGGGAACCTCATGTACAGCGTGAAAGGTGATGCGTATACTACTTACTCTTTTGGAAATAGTTTCCCTTCTGGATACTATTATGCGAAAGTGACCATTGGGGGCACCACAAAAACATTCAAAGTCTTGAAGCTCTGATGATCCAAGACAAGTAGCAGTTCTCCAAGGCCGGTTTTCTAACCGGCCTTTTTATTTAGTAAGCCTGTTTGTCTCCGACAAATACTTTGTGAATAGTGAGAAACATAATCTTAATATCAAGCCAAATGCTCCAATGTTCGAGATACCACAAATCACTGGCCACCCTTTGTTGAATTTGCACCGGATTTGAAATTTCACCTCTAAGTCCATTTACTTGTGCCCAACCTGTGATACCAGGTTTCAACATTTGCCTGATCATATAATGTTCAACAATTTTAGCATACTCAGATGTATGTTTGAGCATATGAGGCCTTGGACCTACCAAACTCATTTCCCCACGGAAGACATTGAAAAACTGAGGAAATTCATCAATGCTTGTTTTACGGAGAAAAGCCCCTAACCTTGTAACCCTGCTATCATCTTTGGTGGCTTGCTTTGAATCAGACTCATTGTTGACCCGCATGGTTCTGAACTTGTAACAAAAGAATGGATTGTCCGTAAGGCCGGTTCTGAGTTGGGTAAAAAAAATAGGACCCCGTGAATCCAGCAAAATCAATATTGCTACCAAAGGAATCAACCATGTCAAGATGAATATGATGACCAATCCACTGACTACAACATCAAATATTCTTTTTTTCATCCTATTTCCTACATCTTCAAGGGGATCAGCCCTCATGGATAGTACAGGAAGATCCTTGATAAAGTCAATCACGACATCCTTGTTTACATGACTGGAAAGACTTGGCACAACTTTAAAACGCATGCACTGCTCTTCAGAATCCCTGATCAAGCGATAGATGATATTGTTTTGTTCGGGTGTGATGGTTGAAAATATTTCATGCACATTCAGTTGTTTTGCAACATTCACAGCATTTTCGATATTGGCGTATACTGGATAAGTTGTGAGTTCATCCATGTTTTCATCATTTTCCACAAAACCCATCAATTGTGTATTCAATCCATCTTCTTCCAGGTATTTTGCTAATTTTTTGGCGGTATCATTGAAACCAAGGATAAGCACCCGGTTTATCATATCATGTTGCTGAGAAAGGTATTTTTTTATGCCCAAATAAAACAACCTATTGGCGGAGATGCCCAAAAGAGAAAAGAATGAAAAAAAGATGATATGCCCCGAAATAGTATGAATTTCAGCAGCATATACCAGCATCATGGCCATCAGTACTAGCCATAAAAAATAGACCTTTGCAGTTTTTTGTGAAAATACTTCAAATGCTATAACTGATTTTTCATCATAAAGGCCAAATGCCAAACTGATGGTTATCCAAATAAAATTGACAAAAAAGGCAAAAGAATAAAAAAGATTATTTGTTTGGGTTGCTAGATTATTCAAAAAATACAAATAGGTCATCAGCCAGACAGAATTGATGGCTGTCAGGTCCAAGAAAACTAAAATAGTTTTAAGCGATTTTCTGAATTCGGTATTCATGTGATTGGGTTTTCCTCAATTTTCAGTGTACAAGAGAAGCATAATGTGGACTTGAATATTGCTGAATCAACACATCAACAATGCGTTCTGAACTCTTACCATCCCATAGATCTGGAATGCTTCCGTTTTTCCAGTTTCCAATAACAATTTTATGGATGAGTTTGGAAAGAAGGTACAAGTCATCTCCAACCAACTCATTGGTTCCGTCCAATACGGTTTCTGGCCTTTCTGTAGAATTGCGCATGGTTATGCAAGGAATATTCAAAACAGTTGCCTCTTCAGTAATTCCACCTGAATCGGTAATGATACCTTTGGCATTTTTAATCAGGTAAATGAACTCAAGATAAGGCTGGGGTTCAAGCAAAATCAATTCATCGGAATTAAACTGTAACGCATCCAGCACTTTTCTTGTACGGGGGTGTACTGGAAATACAATTGGAAGGTTTGACCTGCTGGAAATAATGGCTGATAAAATTCGCTGCAGTTTTATTGGATCATCAACATTGGATGGTCTGTGAAGGGTTAACAAAAGATAGGCACCTTTTTTAATTGATGAAATACCGGCATCCAGCGGAGACCTGATCTTATCAATGTTTTGAAGCAGTGTATCAATCATGGTATTCCCAACAAAATGAATTTTAGATGAAGGAATTCCAATGGTTTTTAAATTTTCAGATGCGTGCTGGGAA
>JBJOOI010000102.1:0-5740 GCA_046051375.1 Bacteroidota bacterium
TATTGTTCCTGAGCCTTTTCTGCACTGTTCTTGCATTCAATATGTCTGTTAGGGCATTGTCCAGGATATCACCCTTCACCGTTAACCTCAGCTTTAACCTGGAGCCCGTCTATGGCATTCTGCTGGCTTTTTTGATCTACAATGAACACAAAATGCTGGGCCCATCCTTTTATGTTGGTATTTCCATCATCATCCTGACTGTGGTACTGCAAACTTTGAAAGTTTGGCGTGATTCCAAGACCCAATTGGATAAGAATTGAACGGTTTTTAAGGTCAATTCGTTAATTTCAATTCAAATTCCTCATCATATGCACCACTGTCAAAAATCATTTCTTTTTGTAATCTCTTTCCTTTGCTTGAGCCTGATCGGTTGGAGCCAAAAAAAGCCTTTGGACCATACCGTTTATGATGGATGGCAGTCTATTGGTGAACGAAAAATCAACAACAACGGAACATGGATTGCCTTTACTGTAGACCCTCAGGAAGGAGATGGTCAATTGATTATACAAAAGACAGATTCTTCTTTTTCTACGATCATTCAAAGGGGTTACTCCATCTCGTTTTCTGAAGACAGCCGATTTCTTGTATGTAAAATAAAACCATTTTATGCAGACACAAGAAATGCGAAAGTCAAGAAAAAAAGGCCTGATGAATTTCCCAAAGATTCCCTGGCTATTTTCGATCTGGGCCAACGTACTATAGAGAAAATTGCGGGTGTCACATCCTATAAAATGCCTGAAAAAGCTGGCGGACTCTTGGCCTATCAATTGATCAAAAAGGCTGCAGATACAGTGAAAATGCCCCTTGCAAAAGATACTGCTTCAAAAAAACAGGATTCTGTAAAAAAACAAATTCCTCTCATCATTGAGCAAGTGCCTGATAAAAAGCAAAAAAGAAAACTGACTGCAAAAGGGGAGAATGATGAAGAGATGCTTGATGCAGAAGGTGATGAGGGGGCTGCAGCACCCGTTCAAGAAGGAACTGAACTCGTGGTGCTGAGGTTGGGACAGAAAAATTCCAAAACACTCCCCCTGACAAGCGATTACCTTTGGAGCGAAAACGGAAAGATTCTTTTGGTAGAATCTTCCTCCAGCAAATCCAACAAAAACATCAAGCCAATGGTCTACATCTGGCGCGCTGTGGAAGACCGTTTTGATACCCTGCTGGTGGGAGGAAATGATTTCAGGAATTTCGCCATCGATGAGGATGGATACCAGATTGCATTCGTAGCAGAGCGCGACAGTGCATTCAAGTCTCTTCAGAAGTTTCATAAATTATGGTATTGGCAAAATGGCGATGCAGGGGCTACTGTTTTGGCGGATAAGTTTACTCCTGGCATGAACATCAACTGGACAATCAGTGAAAACTATACCCCCAATTTCAGCAAATCGGGAAAGCGTCTTTTCCTGGGAACCGCTCCCATCAAGCCTATCAGGGATACCTCGCTCATTGACATGGATCTGGTCAAGGTGGATGTCTGGCATTACAATGATGATTATTTGCAGCCATACCAACTGAGAACAGCAGAAATTGACAACCGTAAATCCTACCTGGCCATGGTTGACCTGTCCACCAAAAAACTGACCCAGCTGGCTGATCTTGATCTCCCTCAGGTGATGACTGCTGCAGAAGGTGATGGAAAACAATTCCTCGGCATGAGTGACAAAGGAAAAAGAGTAGCCAGCCAGTGGGAAGGTGGAACAAAAAAAGATATTTACCTGATCGATCCTGCTACCGGATCCAAAAAAATCATCGTCAAGGAACTATCAGGCATGCCTCAATTTTCACCAGAAGGAAACCACCTTGTTTGGTATGATGCAAAGCAAAGGCATTATTATGCTTACCATAATGGACAAATCATCAACATCAGCAAGCAGGTTCCCGTCAAGCTGTATGATGAAGAATATGACATGCCCTCTGATCCGACACCTTATGGCCAAATGCGTTGGCAGAAAAATGATGAAGCCCTCTATGTGTACGACAGGTATGATATTTGGAAACTGGATCCCAAAGGTTTGGTTGCACCCATCAACATCACTGCAGGCAATGGAAGAAAAACCCATCACAGTTATCGCTTCATCCCCATGGATCAGGAAGAGCGTGCTGTACAATCAGGACAAACCATTCACCTGAGGATCTTTGATGAAAAAACAAAACATGCGGGCATGGGTACCATGCAATTGATGCCCAATGCAACCATTAATGTACTGCAAAAAGGAGCCTTTGCAATGGGCTCTCCTGTCAAGGCAAAAAATGCTGATGCATACATCTACACCAAAGAAAGCTTCGCCTCATCCCCCAACATCCATTTCTCCAATGATTTGGTGAAGGAAACAAAATTCAGCAGCATCAATCCGCAACAAGCGCAGTACAACTGGGTGAAAGCTGAATTGTTTTCCTGGAAGGCTTACGATGGAAAAATGACCACAGGCATTGTCTATAAGCCAGAAAACTTTGATCCTGCCAAGAAGTATCCCATGATTGCTTACTTCTATGAAACCCTCTCTGATGGCCTGTTCAGCTACCAGTCTCCATCACCTACTCCAAGCAGGCTGAATATTCCATTCTTTGTTAGCAGGGGATATATCGTGTTGGCTCCAGACATTCACTATACAGACGGATATCCCGGTAAGGCTGCTTATGATTATGTGGTCAGCGGTGCAAGGGCCCTGGTGAAAAAAGGATGGGTAGACAGTACCAAAATGGGTATTCAAGGACAGAGCTGGGGTGGTTATCAGGTGGCGCACATCATTACCAGAACCAATTTGTTTGCCGCTGCCTGGGCCGGTGCTCCGGTTGCCAACATGACCAGTGCTTACGGTGGAATCCGCTGGGAGAGTGGCATGAACAGACAATTCCAATACGAGAAAACACAGAGCAGGATTGGTGCAACCCTATGGGAGAAGCCACAGTTATACATTGAAAACTCTCCGCTTTTCCATTTGCCCAAAGTCAAGACACCATTGGTGATCATGTCCAATGACAATGATGGTGCAGTGCCTTGGTACCAGGGTATTGAAATGTTCACCGCAATGCGCAGGTTGAACAAGAAGGTCTGGATGCTCAATTACAACGGAGAAGCCCACAATCTGGTGGAAAGGAAAAACAGGAAAGACATTCAGATCAGGGAACAGCAATTCTTTGACTGGTTGTTGAAAGGAGAAAAACCTTCTGTTTGGCTGACTGATGGTGTACCTGCTACAGAAAAAGGCAGGAATTGGGGGCTTGAAACCAAGCTGGACTAATAAAAAAGAATAAAATTAAGCGCATTGATGCATTTAAAGTCGGAGCAATCCGACTTTATGCATTGTGTTCATTGGCTTGTTGTCAATGAACAATTCAAAGTCTTCGAGCCCTGACGCCTCATGGCTTTCCTTCATTTCTTGTAAGGTCATCAACTTGTCGCCCACGGACATTTTTTCAAGCATGGGCAGGAGCCAGTCTGCATCAAGTCTTGAGATATCTATCACAAGTGAATTGGATTTGTTAATGAAGGTGATTGTTGCCATTTCCCTTTGCATCCCTTTCTTGGATTTTGTATAGTATTCGCATCCAACAGTTTTGCCCAGCCATACCAATTTTGTTGAGGGCCTGAAAAGCGGTAGGGGATCTTCCAAAAGGATTTTCTCAATATGGTTGGGTTCAACATCCGTCTTCGGTATTTTGAAATCAAACCAATTTTGCAAGGGATCATCAAGGCCAATATGCTGCATGAAATTGAACAGGGATTTCTTCAATCCAAAGCTGAACATTTCATGGTTGGCACCCGTTGGGTCAACATGGGCGATGTCATTGTTGGCAAAACTACCCACTGATTCACTCAATTTTTTCACCTTGAATTTCGATGGATCAAGGCCCACAGGGCTGTGTGCCGTCATGGCAAATTGATGCCAGAACGCTGATTGGAGCACACCGGTTTTAAACAATTGACGAACCATTTCCAGCGAGTCAATGGTTTCCTGCATGGTTTGTGTCGGAAAACCGTACATCAGGTAGGCATGCACCATGATGCCTGCTTCAGTAAAGTTCTTGTTCACTACGGCAACCTGAGCAACAGTGATGCCCTTGTCGATCAATTGTAACAACCTGTCTGAGGCCACTTCAAGCCCACCACTTACGGCAATGCATCCCGAAGCACGCAAGAGGATACACAGATCCCTGGTAAAGCTTTTTTCAAAACGAACATTTGTCCACCAGCTCACCACCAATCTTCTTTTCAGTATTTCCAAGGCCAGCGCACGCATCAAAGCAGGAGGCGCCGCCTCATCTACAAAATGAAATCCGTTTTCTCCTGTCTGTTCAATCAGCTGCTCCATCCTGTCGCAGAGCAAAGCTGCAGCCACAGGCTCATACAGCTTGATATAATCAAGGCTGATGTCACAAAATGTACACTTGCCCCAATAGCAACCATGGGCCATGGTCAGCTTGTTCCACCTTCCATCGCTCCAGAGCCGGTGCATGGGGTTGGCAATTTCAACTGCAGAAATGTATTGATCGAGCAATAGGTCGGAATAGTCAGGCGTTCCCAATTCAGCCTGCTTGTAATCTTTGCAGGAAGCATTGTTGCGATAGCTTACAGCACCATCCTCCAATATGAATGTTCGCTTGAGGGCGTCGATATTTTTTCTTCCTTCAACAAAACCAATCATGTTTTCCAGTGGCGCCTCACCGTCATCCAGTGTGATGAAATCAAAAAACTCAAACACACGCACATCAGACAGGGAACGAAGTTCTGTGTTGGGGAAACCCCCACCCATCGCTACTTTGATGCCGGGCCGGTTTTTCTTGATCCATTGTGCAGACCTGAATGCCGTATACAGATTGCCGGGAAAGGGTACTGAAAAAGCGACAATGCCGGGATTGATGGCATCGATATGTTGCTCCAATAATTGGAGGTAAATTTTGTCAATATAGGTCTGATCGCCTTGCAGTGAGGCGTAGAGCTCATCAAAACTGTTTGCACTCCTGCCCAGGCGTTCGGCATACCTGCTGAATCCAAAATGCTCATCCACCACTTCCTTGATGAGGTCGGAGAGATCCTCCATGTACATGGTGCAAAGGAATTTGGACAAATCGTTGTTCCCCATTGTGCCAAATGCCCATTCCAGTTGATCTGTTTGCTCAAACCTTGAAGCCTCTGGCAAGAATTTACGCTTGCTGATGTGGTAGGCCAGGCTCGGATTTTTGCCTTGCAAAAATCCGATAACATGTTCTATCGTATCGGTATAATCATTTTCTAGGGCAACCATCCTGCTCGCATTCGCAGAGAGGGGTTTACCTGATTGTCTGATGTATTGGAACAGTTCAATCAAACCTTGTTTGCTGAAGATGGCCAGAATGGTTTCAATCCCAAGGTCAGCCTGCTTGCTGCTGATCTGTTTTGTGTTCAGAAAACCCTTGATATAAGCAGTAGCCGGGTAGGGCGTATTGAGTTGCGTAAATGGGGGAGTGACCAAAAAAATGGAACTGCTCACTAGAAGGTGCGATTGACATCAAAAGATTCCAGCGCCTCTACAAAAGCAGCCAGGAAAAGAGAACCCATTCCGCCATCGATGATCCGATGGTCGTAAGACATGGAAACGAACATCATGTGCCGAATGGCGATGCTGTCTCCTTTTTCAGATTCAATGACAACAGGTTTTTTCTTGATGGCTCCAGTGGCCAGTATCGCCACTTGCGGCTGGTTGATGATGGGTGTACCCATGAGGCTTCCAAAAGTACCCACGTTGGTAAAGGTAAA
>JBJOOI010000103.1:0-5721 GCA_046051375.1 Bacteroidota bacterium
GTCTTGAGGTAATTCGCCAGTTTGCCACTGAAGGTGGTTTTACCGGAACCCTGCAAACCTGCAATCAGGATAATGGCCGGATTTCCGGTTGCATTGAATCCACTTGCTGATCCGCCCATGAGTTCAGTCAGTTCATCCTGCACGATCTTGATCATGAGTTGACCAGGGCTTACTGCTGTCAATACTTTCTGCCCCATGGCCTTCTCCTTCACCTTATCGGTGAATTCCTTGGCAATCTTGAAGTTGACGTCTGCATCCAACAATGCCTTGCGGATATCCTTGACTGTATTGGCTACATTGAGATCTGATATCCTTCCCTCACCCTTGATTTGTTTGAAGGCTGAGGCTATCTTTTCGCTTAAATTTTCAAACATGTTCTTCCGGCTTTAATGAAAAAATGAACACCATGGGATGTTCATTCTTGCAAAGTTAATGATTCTGCAATTAACGTGTTGTGCTATCAAGCCGGAACTAAAGGAAGGTTCTCAGGCGCATGGTATTGGCAGTAAACCTCAATGTCTCCAAAGCCTTATCCCTGATCTGCCTGACCCTTTCACGGGTGAGGTTGCATTCTTTCCCGATATCTTCCATCCCCATGGGCGTATCCATTCCAATTCCATATAGGCATCTGATCACTTTCTGTTGTTTTGCCGGTAAACTGCGGAGGGCCAGTTCAATTTCATAATGCATTGATTCGTGCTGGGTTTCATGATCTGCAGCATCTGCTTCCTTGTTTTCCATCACATCAATCATGGTAGATTCCCCGTCCTCGCCCATTGGAGAATCAATGCTGACATGTCTATTGGCCAGCTTGATGGTTGAGGACACTTCTTCCAGATCCATTTCCAGGTATTCAGATATTTCTTCAGCCGTAGGCTCCCTTTCGAAATCCTGCTCAAGGTGCTGGGCAGCGCGGGCAATCTTGTTGCGCACCCCTACCCTGTTCAAGGGAACCCGGACAATGCGGGACTGATCTGCCAATGCCTGCAGGATGCTTTGGCGGATCCACCATACTGCGTAAGAAATGAACCTGAAACCCTTGGTTTCGTCAAATCTTTTTGCAGCCCTGATCAAGCCCAGGTTTCCTTCATTGATAAGGTCTGAGAGGGATAAACCCTGGTGTTGGTATTGTTTTGCCACCGAAACGACGAACCGAAGGTTGGCTTTTGTCAATTGTTCTAATGCTGATTGGTCTCCTTTTCTGATCAATTCTGCCAATCTGGCTTCCTCTTCTGCACTGATCATTGGAACTTTACTGATGTCTTGGAGGTATTTCTCAAGACTTGGAGATTCGCGTAAGGTGATGGATTGACCTATACGCAGTTGGCGCATGCTCATGGGATGGATTTTAAATTAATTTTTCTTAAGGACGGCAGTTAACCCCAACAAAACGTAATTATTGCGAAAATATTGTTAAATGAAGCCATCAAGTTCCTCCAAAATTGAAAATTTCAGATAAATCATTGATATTCAACCCCGTAAAATCACCATTCTGAAATGGGGAAAATCACGGATAAAAAGTTGGAAAGAAACATCAAATTATATTTTTTCAATTCCGATATTTTTCTATCATTGCATCGTGCAGGCAATAGAATCGTGATTAGAGACCAATACAAAACAACATGAGCAAACAGTTATTTTCTATAGAGTACCCCGTAAGATGTTCACCCAGCATCTTATATGAGTTCCTTTCAACCCCTGCAGGATTACAAGAATGGTTTGCTGACAAGGTAGATGAAAGGGATACTGTTTTCAGCTTTTCCTGGAATGGTTCTGTTGAAAAAGCTGAAGTGCTGGAAGCCGAGGAAAATAAATTCATCCGTTTCCATTGGCTTCATGCCCCTAAAAACGAATATTTTGAATTTTCAATTGAAAAAACAGAAGTAAGCAGCCAGACCATCCTGGTCATCAAGGATTTCGCAGAAAAAAAGGAAATTGCCGACCAGTCAAGGCTTTGGGGTGTACAAGTGCATGATCTGTTCCACAGGCTGGGTAATTAAAGATGTTCAAGAAGCTTGATAAACTTGTTTTAAAAGCATTCATCGGTCCGTTCGTTGCGACCTTCTTCATCACACTCTTTGTGTTGGTGATGCAATTCTTTTGGAAATACATTGACGACCTTGTAGGAAAAGGGCTGGACTTAAGCAGCATACTTGAATTAACAAGTTATGTTACTGTCACCGCCATACCATTGGCACTCCCCCTTGCCATCCTGATTTCCTCCATCATGACCTTTGGCAACCTGGGCGAAAGCTTCGAGCTGGTTGCCATCAAATCTGCGGGGATACCCTTGCTCCGGTTCATGCGCCCGCTGTTGGTCATCTCCGTTGTCATCAGCCTGATTGCATTCCTGATTTCCAATTTTGTCATGCCCGTTGCCAACCTGAAGTTTACCACCATGCTTTATGATATCAGGGTAGCCAAACCTGCTTTTGATATAAAAGAGGGTATTTTCTATGACAAGATCCCTGGCTTTGCCATCAAAGTAGGCAAAAAGGAAAATGATGGTAACAGCATCAGCAAGATTGTGATTTACGAAAACCAATATTCCCTTCAGGACAATATCATCGTTGCAGAAAAAGGGAAAATGAGTGTGAGCGATGACAAGAAATTTCTTGAATTCGATCTCGAAAACGGTTGGCGCTACCAGGAAAAAGGAGCCTACAATACCAAAGAGACAGACTACTACCGCCTTGGTTTCAAGAAATACAAGAAAGTATTTGACCTCAGCAGTTTTGACGTGCTCAAAACTCCTGATAGCATGTTCAAGAGCAGTTATGAGATGCTGAATGTCAGACAACTGCAAAAGTCGACCGACTCCATTGGTAAGGAAATCAAGCGGATTGAGTCCTCACGGATGGAGAAAGAGATCACCAGCTATTATCTTTTTGGCAAGTATTTTGAAAAAGGCTGGAAAACAGGAAAACCGGGTCGCCCTCAAAAGGCCAAGACCTATGGATACAACCTTCCTGATTCTGTTATCAATGTTGCCTTCTCCAAAGCAGCTGACAAAATGAATTTGGTCAAGAGTTCTCTTGAATTGATTGCCGCTGACCATGAGCTAAGGGAGCGTGACTGGCGTTTTTACAAATTGCAATGGCACAAAAAATATTCACTTTCCTTCGCCTGCATCGTGCTTTTCCTGATTGGCGCACCACTGGGCTCCATCATCAGAAAAGGAGGGCTTGGGATGCCTTTGGTAGTGGCCGTCGTATTCTTCCTGATTTTCCACCTGTTGAACATGTTTGGCGAGAAATTTGTCAGACAGGACATCCTGGATCCATTCCTGGGCATATGGCTCTCCAGCATCGTACTCCTGCCCATTGGCTTGTTTTTGGTGTACAAGGCCATGAACGATTCCCAATTGTTCAACAACGAAGTATATTTTCATTTTTTCAGAAAAATACGCAGCCTTTTCAAACGCAAGATTGCGCCAGGATCCTGAACTTTACCATAAATAAAATACCATGCATAGCAACAGCTCACGCAGAAAATTCATCAGCACTACAGTCAAGGGGACCATGGCAGCAGGAGCATTGGGCATGGTACCGGCCTCTCTCTTGGCCAACAATTCCCTGCAGCCTACTCCATTTGTTCAATCGACTCTTCCCTATGCATACAATGCGCTGGAGCCATATGTGGATGCCATGACCATGGAGATTCACCATACCAAACACGCCGCAGCATATACCAAGAACCTGAACGATGCAGCAATTGCTGAATTCAAAGGCGAAAACATCAGCCTGGAGCTTGCACTCAGCAATATTTCAAAATACTCTGCCAAGTTACGCAACAATGGGGGTGGCCATTACAACCATGAACTTTTTTGGAAAAGCATGCAGGCACCTGGAACTGCCCTACATGAAGGTCCTTTGAAACAGGCCTTGATGTCAAATTTCAACAGTTTCGAAAATTTCAAAACAAAAATGAGTGAAGCGGCCATGACTAGGTTTGGCAGTGGGTGGGCATGGCTTTACCTGGATGGAGAAAAGAAATTACAGATTGGTTCAACACCTAATCAGGACAATCCATTGATGGATGTTTCTCCTGTAAAAGGCTTGCCATTGCTGGGTCTTGACGTGTGGGAACATGCCTATTACCTCAAATACCAAAACAGGCGTGCAGAGTATGTAAACAATTGGTTCAACCTTGTGAATTGGAAATTTGTGGAAGGAAGATTGATGGGGAAATAACAATTTGAAAGAATCCCTAAAAAGATTCAGCCTTTGCAAAAATCACTCATAGAAGAGTTGAATTCACAAAGGCTGAAAGTATGACAGGCAATCGTTCATCAAATATAGGGATGGTTTCGGAATTACAAAATTTTTCTGTTAAAAAATTATAAATTCTAATGTGTGCATTAAACACAATGATAAAATGAAGCAATACATCAACGAAAACAAAGACCGTTTCCTGAATGAACTGCTGGACCTGTTGAGGATTCCATCCATTAGTGCCAACAGCGAACACAAGGGTGATATGATACGCTGTGCTGAAGCCGTTAAACAATCCTTGCTGGATGCGGGTGCAGACCTTGCTGAAATCCATGAAACAGCCGGGCATCCCATTGTCTATGGGGAGAAAATGGTTGACCCATCCCTTCCTACCGTTCTGGTTTACGGACATTACGATGTACAGCCTGCAGATCCTTTGGATTTATGGCACAGTGGCCCATTTGAGCCTGTGATCAAAGATGGCAAGATTTATGCTCGTGGTGCCTGTGATGACAAGGGACAGTTTTATATGCATGTCAAGGCTCTCGAAGTGATGGTAAAGAACAATGCCTTGAAAACCAATATCAAGTTTTGTATAGAAGGGGAAGAAGAAATTGGTTCTCCCAACCTGGGAAAATTTGTTGCAAGTCATCATGACTTGCTGAAAGCTGATGTGGTGCTGATCAGTGACACTGCCATGATCAGCATGGACACCCCATCGATTGATACAGGAGTTCGTGGACTCAGCTATATTGAAGTAGAAGTAACAGGCCCCAACCGCGACCTGCACAGTGGGGTCTATGGCGGTGCAGTAGCCAATCCCGCAACAATCCTTGCCAGGATGATTGCTTCTTGTCATGATGAAAACAACCATATCACCATTCCAGGATTTTATGATGATGTGATAGAGTCGAGTATTGAAGAACGTGTTCTGATGGCAAAGGCTCCGTTTAACGAGGCTGAATACAAGCAAGACCTTGGCATTGATGCCGTTTATGGTGAGCAAGGATACAGCACCAATGAAAGGACAGGCATTCGCCCAACAATAGAAGTAAACGGCATCTGGGGTGGGTACACAGGAGAAGGTGCAAAAACCGTTTTACCTTCCAAGGCAACAGCTAAGATTTCTGCGCGATTGGTACCCAATCAATCATCAGAAAAAATCACGGCCATCCTTCTGGATTATTTCAGGAAAATTGCGCCAGCAGGAGTCACGGTGAATGCCACAGAACACCATGGTGGAGAACCCTACCTCACCCCTATCGATTCTAAAGGCTACCAGGCAGCATCGAAAGCCATTGAACATACATTTGGAAAGGCTCCGGTCCCCGTTCGTGGCGGTGGCAGCATCCCCATCTGTTCCTTGTTTGAAAAAGAACTTGGAGTAAAAATCGTGTTCATGGGATTTGGCCTCGACAGTGACAACCTGCATTCACCCAATGAGAAATATGATCTGTTTAATTTCTACAAGGGGATTGAAACAATTCCTTATTTCCATCAGTATTTT
>JBJOOI010000104.1:0-5681 GCA_046051375.1 Bacteroidota bacterium
TTTGTCATATTCAGGCTTGCCTGTACCTTCCATGATACCAGGGATGGTACGGAACTGGCGACGAACTTCTTCTACCATCGCCATAGCAGCCTCACCAACAGCACGAATGGCAAGAGAGGAAAATATAAATGGAATCATTCCACCGATAAACAAGGAGGCCAATACATCCGCTTTGTAAATATCGATTTGTTGATTATCCGGCATGGCTACTCCTACAAAAGCAGCGAACAATGCCAGTGAGGTTAATGCAGCAGAAGCAATGGCAAAGCCTTTTCCGCTGGCTGCTGTGGTATTTCCCACAGCATCAAGGATGTCGGTTTTTTCACGAACCTCGCTGGGCAATTCACTCATTTCTGCAATACCACCTGCATTATCTGCAATGGGACCGAATGCATCAATGGCCAACTGCATGGCAGTAGTGGCCATCATACCGGCTGCAGCGATGGCTACACCATATAAACCTGCACAGGCGTAAGAACCATAAATACCACCAGCCAATACAAGGATAGGAAGGAAGGTACTTTCCATGCCTATAGCAAGGCCTCCGATGATATTCGTTGCATGACCAGTAGCAGATTGGCGAATGATGCTCATTACGGGGCGTTTGCCCATGGCAGTATAATATTCAGTAATTATGCTCATGAGCGCACCCACCACAAGACCAACAGCGATGGCACCAATAACACCATTGCGTGTAAATTCAAGCCCACGTAAGGACATTGTTTCTGGTAAAGTATAATTGACAATAAAATAAGCGGCAATCGCAGTCAGGATCATCGAACCCCAGTTACCCATGTTGAGGGCTTTTTGAACTGCATGTGTACTTGCACCCACTGAATCGCTTACCCTGACAAACAAAGTGCCAACAATAGACAGAAGGATACCAACTCCAGCAATGACCATTGGCAACAAAATAGGGGCAATGCCACCAAAATTGTCATTTGAAATGGTTTCCTGACCAAGCACCATGGTAGCCAGCACGGTAGCAACATAGGAGCCAAACAAGTCAGCACCCATACCTGCAACGTCTCCAACATTGTCACCTACATTATCAGCAATGGTGGCAGGGTTACGTGGATCATCTTCAGGGATGCCGGCTTCAACCTTTCCAACCAAGTCAGCACCTACGTCAGCAGCTTTGGTATAAATTCCACCACCAACACGTGCAAAAAGGGCGATGCTCTCGGCACCAAGTGAAAAGCCAGTCAGTACTTCAATGGTACGCAACATGCCTTCAGCATCTCCGTCAGGAGCAAAAAAATGTTTCAAAACGATGAACAGACCACCCAATCCCAAAACAGCCAATCCTGAGACGCCAAGTCCCATGACGGCACCACCAGTAAAGGATACATTGAGGGCTTTACTAAGGCTTGTTTTGGCGGCTTCAGCAGTGCGTACATTTGCTTTTGTAGCAACTTTCATGCCTATGTAACCTGCGGTAGCACTGAAAACGGCACCAATGATGAAAGAAATGGCAATGCTCCAGTGACTACCTGCATTGCTCTGTGCCATGAATCCCAGCAAAAGGGCTACAATGGCAACAAAATAGGCAAGAATCTTCCATTCTGCCTTTAAAAAGGCCATAGCTCCTTCAGCAATAAAAGTGCTGATTTCTTTCATTCTTTCAGATCCGGCATCCTGCTTTGATACCCAGTTGAACTTGATAAGCGTGTAAAGCAGTCCGACAACTCCCATCATGGGAACGAGATAGATCAAATTTTCCATAAACAATTCTAATGCATTTGGTTATTGAACTAAACAGTGTTTTACTGACTTAGGGGCAGCAAAAATAGACAAAAACTGATGAAAAACGAAGGTTTTTTGCTGAATCATTTTTCCATAAGGGAAGAGGATATTGCCTTTGGGGCCATTATTCATCATCATCTGACTGTATGCCATATCCCTTGAATATTCCCGCAATTTTTTTGGCCTGATAAATGCTTCGATTGTACTTGTTTCCCAGGACAATGATGGCTGTGGAATCATCCGGAAGCCTGCTGAAAACAGTATTGTTTCCGTGCCACCAGCCGTTGTGGTAAATGATTTTCTTTCCTGTGGGCATTTCAACAAGTCTCCATCCGAGTCCGTAGTTGCGGGTACCTCTTTTTTCATAACTATATCCCCTAAAGGCCTCTTCCAGTGTTTTTTCTGAGAATAGCTGGCCATTTGAAAGTGCTAAATCCCATTTCATCATGTCTCTTGGACTACTATAAATGTTTTTGTCGCCATAAACAGCATCCAGAAACATCATAGGCTCTTTTCGGTTGTTAAACTTATAGGAGGGAAGTACCTTTTCCGCCATCTCTACAGCATAGACAAAACTATTGTTCATGCCTAGAGGCTTGAAGAATACTGTGTTCAGATACTCAGAAAAACCAAGATGACTCACTTTTTCAACAATCATAGCCAAAAGTGCATAGTTGGTATTACAATAGTCAAAATAAGCATTTGCTCTACCTGGCTTAAGTTTATCAGGGTGGTCGATCAATAATTGTAAAATGTCTGCATTGGTGACAAAACGGTGGGTATCCCAACCCAATTTTTCAACAAAATGGACATAATTGGGCAGTCCACTGCGGTGACTCAGCAAATTCCTTACAGTGATCAACGGAAATGGAAAACCCTCCAGGTATTTTGCTACAGGGTCGTCCAGCAGCAAAGCGGCATTTTCCCAAAGTTTAAGGATGGCCATGGCTGTGAAAGTCTTGGAAACCGAAGCCAAATGAAAGGCGGTACTGGAGTCAATGGGTTCACCACTGAGAACATTTTGAAGCCCTTGGTAGTGCTCAAAAATGATTTTGCCATTTCTGGCAACGAGTATTGCTCCATTGAACCTTGAACGGAGCAGTGTTTCTTCAAAAAAATGCTGACTTGAATTCCTGAGTGCATGGTCAATAGCTGTGAAAGCAGGATTTGGTGCAGCTTTGACTTTTTGGATGGAGGCTATAAGGTTGGTTGGATTTGGCTTTCTGTATTGATCAAAAAAATAAAAAAGTGCCGAAAAGGCGATAAACAATATAATGAACAGTTTTAGTTTCTGCATTGCGATGCTTAAATTGGAAACGGAACAATAAGTTGCTAATTTTGTTTAAATCTACCGCTAAAAATGGCTACTACAAACAAGACCAGTTACCCCAAAGATAAGATCAAGATTTTAATGCTTGAAAATATAAGTGATGCTGCCATCAAAGTTTTCAAAGATTCAGGCTATGCTGATATCAAAAAAATTTCGGGTGCACTTTCAGAAGAGCAGCTGATCAATGAGATCAAACATGTACACATGGTTGGCATCAGGTCAAAAACCCAGATTACTGAAAAGGTTTTACAACATGCAGAGAAACTTCAGGCAATAGGATGTTTTTGTATTGGTACAAACCAGGTAAACCTGAATGCTGCCAGAAAAAAAGGAATTGTTGTTTTCAATGCCCCATACAGCAACACCCGCTCGGTGGCTGAATTGGTTATAGGTGCTTCTATTATCCTCATCCGGAAAATACTGGATAAAAACAAGGCAGCCCATGAGGGACAATGGAATAAGGACGCCAAAGGTAGTTTTGAAATCAGGGGTAAAACCCTGGGAATCATAGGTTATGGCAATATTGGCTCACAAGTAAGTATACTTGCAGAGTCATTGGGGATGAAAGTCATTTTTTATGACTCCGTTACCAAATTGCCTCTTGGTAATGCAGAATCCAGAAAAACCTTGAAGGAAGTTGTGAGTAAGGCAGATATCATCACCCTGCATATTCCTGAAACCCAACAGACCAAAAATCTGATCAATAAAGCCCTGCTCAAGCAGTTTAAAAAAGATTCGATCCTGATCAACTTTGCCAGAGGAGAAGTAGTAGAGCTTGATGCCTTGGCCTCTGCACTGATAAGCGGGCATTTATCTGGGGCTGCCATAGATGTTTTCCCTGTTGAGCCAGAGAAAAACGGGGATCCGTTTTCTTCCCCCCTTCAAAACATACCCAATGTTTTGCTCACTCCTCATATTGGTGGGTCTACTGAGGAAGCCCAGTACAATATTGGTGAAGATGTAAGTGCCAAACTATTGCAATATCTTGAAATGGGTGCCACCACAGGATCACATACCGTTCCTGAATTAAACCTTTCCCCTCAGGAAGGCACACACCGCATTTTGCACATTCATACCAATGTTCCGGGAGTCTTGTCTGAAATCAATACAACCTTATCTGAAAATAAAATCAATGTGCTAGGTCAATACCTAAAAACCAATGATGAGATTGGTTATGTTGTCTTGGACATTGATAAGAAGCTATCCAAAAATGCGGTTGAATTGCTGAGACAAGTCAAAGGTTCCCTAAAAGTAAGGCTCTTATATTAACCCAATGATCGGTAATCATATTTTATCCCAATACTTTTCTGATGGAAATGATTATCACATTGCCTTGTTTGGCAATGGTCTCATCCATAAAACCTATACAGTATCAACAGCATCCTCACCAGAATACATCCTCCAGGAGGTCAATACAGCAGTATTCAAAAAACCATTGGATATTGCTTCGAATCTTAAAGCATTATCCAATTTCCTTGAGCAAAAAGGGACGGAAGTTTTCTACCCGACACCTTTGTCTACAATAAATGGTCATCCTTACTCAATTGAATCTGGTTCATTTTACAGGTTAACTCCTTTTGTAAAAGGAACCCATACCTTGGATGCTTGCTCCACTGCTGAGCAAGCCTATGAGGCGGCTCTTCAATTTGGAAAATTTACAGCTGCTTTCAATGGTATGGATGTAAGCATACTCCAACCCACGATTCCACAATTTCATGACCTGACATTCAGGTGGCAACAGTTCACTGATGCCATGCAAAATGGAAACAAGGAAAGGATTCAACAAGCTGAAAAAGCAATTGAGCAGATTCAAGCAAATTATCATATTGTTGCCAGGTATCAATCGATTGTATCCTCTTCTCAATTCTTACAACGCGTTACCCATCATGATACAAAAATTACCAATGTTTTGCTGAATGAACAGGGTAAAGGTGTTTGTGTCATTGATCTTGACACTGTTATGTCTGGATTGTTGATCAGTGATTTGGGTGATATGTTCAGGACTTATCTTTCTCCTGGAAATGAAGAGGAGACAGATCTTTCGCAAGTTTATGTGCGGCCTGATTTTCATGAGGCAATCATTGCCGGATACCTTGAGCACATGAAAGATTTGTTGAACAAGGAAGAATTGGAAGCTGTCAACTATTCAGGAGAATTCTTGATCTACATGCAAGCCTTAAGGTTTTTAACAGATTTTCTGAACAATGATACCTATTATGGTATAAAGTATCCGCTGAACAATTACAACAGGACCATCAATCAATTGGCATTGCTTGACCATTACAAGGCAGTCACTGCATAGTACCTATTCAGTTTTCTTTGCAAATAGTGTATCCGTAATGGCTGATTTCATTGAATCTCCAAAGTATAGTTTGGTATTGCTTTGTACCGCTTGCAAAGCAAACTTTTCTTCAGCCGTTATTTTTATTCCTTGTGCATAAATCATTTTCAATGCAGGGAGTTGTATCAAGGTTCGGAGTCCTTTTGCCGATGTATTGGTTCCTACTATATTGAGGTACTCCAGATTTTTCATTGCGATTAACTGCTTTAATGAAATGTCAGATATCGCAGTATGATCCAACCAAAGCTTCTCAAGTTGTTTGAA